>CAZEWB010000306.1:0-5200 GCA_964515655.1 uncultured Bacteroidales bacterium | reverse complement strand
TGTGTTGGGTGTGTTTGGGTTGTGTTTTACTTGTTGATGATTTTCAGGAATGTTGTTAATTACAATTTTGTTATTTACCTGATCAAGATAGATCGAAGTAGATTCGGTATATACTGGTTTATTACCTACAACTATACCTTCAAAAGAAAAATCATCAACAAGTAAAACACTACCGGCAACCGGTGCTGTCTGGTTTGAAGCTGATGCCACAACAAGAAGACTGTCGGGTGTTTCGGAAGAATTGTAATCAAAATCAACCTGGAATTCGGTCCATGCAGATACAGTGCCTGACTGATAAAATGCAGCATAAGCAATAGTGTCCCTTAGGCCGGAAACAGTATTTCTTTTAAATATCCCGGCAGCAATTATGCAACTGTCACCTGCTCCCGGTGTATATTTATAAAAACCTTTGAATGTTGCAGGCCTTACAGTGCAGGTATCGCCTCCTTTTATGTCAATTGTACCGGCTAAGATATTCGCAGCAAAATCACCGCTTACAAGAACACCGGGAACAGTGTAGATCATTACCGGTTTGGTTTCGATCTTTGCCGAATATGTCCCTGAGTTTGCATCTGTTGATTTTGATACAACAAAACCAACACCAGCAGCAGCCATTTCAACATTAGGAGAGTCCCAGCCGTTAGGATGGTCGTAGGTGGTGAAGTTGGTCCATTGTTCCATATCACCGTTACTCATGTAATAGGTTTGTGCATTTACAACAGAAGAAGTAATTGCAACCAGAAAAGCAAAAAGTAAAATGTGTTTCATAAGCTGTGTTTTTAAAAATCTTAATTACAAATCTACTTAATTTCTATGAATAACGTATAGATTTTTGTTTTTTTTAAATTCTGCCGGTATTTTTCTTATATTTGGAAATCTTGTACAGTAAAATTTTCTTGTAAAGTTCTATTTAATTACATGCCCATGACTAAAGAGACTGCAATAAAAATTTTCGAACAAAAACGAATTCGTTCAGTATGGAACAATGAAGAAGAAAAGTGGTATTTCTCAATTATTGATATTGTTGAAGTATTAACCGGAACGGACAGGCCCAGAAAGTACTGGAGTGATTTGAAAGCGAAGCTGATTAAAGAAGGAAGTGAACTGTCCGAAAAAATCGGACAGTTGAAATTTATTGCTGACGATGGTAAAATGCGCCTGACGGACGTTGCTGATACTGAGCAATAAAAAGATAATCAAGATACTAAATAATTACAAATCCTCGATATTATGAAAAACATCTACCAATTTAAAAATCTGTCAGTATTATACTTATATTTGGGAAAAAATGTGATTAGATGAAAGGAAGAAGGATAGCAATGCAAGAAAACCCTTAAAATTTAAATGCATGAAAAAAAGTATTTTGATAATTTGCCTATGTTATTCTTCATTAAATATGATAGGACAAATATTACCTGATGTAAATTTCAGTTGTGAAATTGATTCGTTTTATATAGATACCGGTAATCAGTCTTATACTTGTTTAGTTAATTTTTATGATGAAAGTACAGGTAATCCGACCGAATGGCAATGGATGCTTGGTAATGGTCTTTCTTCTTCATATCAGCACCCTCAAAATGTTCCTTATTGGCACTGGGGTTTAAACGACACTATAAATACTTCATGTTATAGCGTTTGGTTATATGCGACAAATACATATGGGAGTGATTCTTTACAATGTAACAATTATATTTGTGTGAATTCAAATGGTTGTTATTGTCCAACTGATACTTTTATTACAACTGATATAAATTCAAATAATGAACAGACATTGAATCCATATTACCAGATATATGCTAATAGTATAACATTCTTTTATCCTCAATCATCTGATTCTGAAAGATCATTAATTATTTACACTTTGACTGGTTCAATAGTATTTGAAAAATATAATATACCAAATACTGAAATTGTAATAGACAGAAATTTTTTAAAAAGCGGTGTTTACATTGCATTATTTAGGAATGGAAAAATAACTTTGGCGACACGTAAATTTGTTATAAATTAATGCACAACTAAAAGCCAATAATATGAAAAAAATCATCCTTACCCTGACGGTCATAATAATTACTTCATGCCTCTATGGACAGGTAACTTATCCTGATACAACCAAAAAAGAATGTAAGAATGTGATTGAAGTAAATATTACCGGATTAATAGGACAATTCTTAAATTTGAACACTATGGGATATTACAGTTATTCTCCATATATGATGAGTTACAAAAGGATATTTAAAAATTGTGCAATCAGATTGGGAGTTGGAGGATCAACATCCAGTAGTGAAGTGACTAACAATGACACATTACACGGGAAGTCAATTTATAATAATTATAATGTCGGTCTGGGTTACGAACATTATAGTTATCTTACTAAAAGATGGACACTTTACTTCGGGATAGATGCTATTGCAAGTCATATGTTACATATATATGAAAATGATTATAGTACCACTTCATCCACAAAGGACAGATCAACCAATTGCAGCTTTGGAGCATCCCCTTTTGTTGGTTTGGTTTTCAGGTTAAATTCACGGCTTAGTTTATCAACTGAAACAAGTTATGATATAAGCTACTTTATATCTGAAAGTAAATCTGTACATACTCCTCTTTCATCTTATAATTCGCATACAAAAGGTAACGGGACACAAACAGGATTCAACGCACCGACATCAATAAATATCAGGATCTGGTTTTAAAATTACAGGTCATAACCAGGCAGCCAACTGTTACTCTTTTATACTTGGAACGGGATGAATTCTTACATTTTTCATTAGTCGGCAGTCGCCAGTCAACAGTCAGCAAAATTGCCAATTGCCGACTGAAGATTGCCGACTTTAAAATGTACGGTTTTATCCCGTTTGCAGTATAATCCCGTTTCAGGCAACTATTATTTCTTAATCTTGTCTTATCATAGCATTCATTAATTACTATGAAAAAACTTGTGATCCTTTTTTTCCTGATGTGCCTTACTCCCTTATTGTTTTCGCAGGCAACATGGACAAACTATACTCCTGCCAACAGCGGCCTGTTGTCAACGGTGCGGGCATTAGAAGTTGACCATCTGAACAGGGTATGGGTCGGTTATGAATGGAGCGCTCCTGGCCTTACAATATTTGACGGTAATACATGGCAGATAATAGATACTTCCAATGGCATAAGCGACAACCGGATTCATGTGATTTTCGAAGACAGCAACAATAATATGTGGATCGGCACACAGAATGGCCTGTGTAAATTTAACGGAACCGGCTGGCAAACCTATACTACAACCGACGGTCTTATTTATAATTATGTGATTTCTATTTACGAAGATGCAGACCACAACCTCTGGTTCGGGACTGTGAACGGGATAAGTAAATATGATGGGCTGAACTGGACAAATTATTCACAGACCAATGGCCTTGCAAATAATTATGTTTATTCGATCTCACAGGACAATGCCGGAAACATGTGGTTCACCTACGGCCTGGATGCATCGGGAGTAACAAAATATGACGGTACTAACTTTACAACATACACAACGACTGATGGTCTGATCTCAGACCAGGTCAACACTGTTCTTTGCGACCACCTGGGAAACATGTGGTTCGGCTGTTACGGGTTCGATGCAGGAATTTCGATGTACAACGGAACTTCATGGATTTCATATCCTGCGGGTAGCGGACCTGCCTGCGACAAT
The DNA here is from genome assembly GCA_964515655.1 of uncultured Bacteroidales bacterium. Classification (GTDB taxonomy): domain Bacteria; phylum Bacteroidota; class Bacteroidia; order Bacteroidales; family GWA2-32-17. The sequence goes on along the minus strand of CAZEWB010000306.1, from coordinate 1,521 downwards.
GTATGGGCTTCATTCGAAGACAATATGAATAATTTATGGTTTGGCACTTCCTGTCATGGTGGTACAAGCATATATGATCATACTACATGGACAGTTTTCGATATTAATAACAGCGGGATTGTAAGCAATAATATCCTGGAAATAAATGAAGATACCTCTGGAAATATCTGGCTTGGCGGGTACGACGGCTTGTCAAAGTACACACCGGATAACCTTGGAACAAGCGAAATGCACAATGACCTTGCAGTAAAGACAATCCAGACAGAGAATGCCATAACGTTCTTAATAAGTTCACCGGAAAAGCAAATGCAGATCAATATCTGTTCTGTTACCGGAAATATTATTCATTCAGATATTTTCAGCAATTCTGTTTACACTGTAAATTCAACCGGAATGCCCAAGGGGGTTTATGTGTATGAGATAATAGCTGGTTTTAAAAAGTGTAAGGGTAAAATTATTGTTTGTTGAACTTTCATCGGACTATTTATACCAATTTGATTTTTCTATTAATCCGGCAAAATACATGCAGGTTTATTTAAAGTGTTGGAAGTTAGAAGCACGAAGTTAACGCCAGAGGTCCGCTTCGCGCTTCCGACTTCGTGCTTCCCACACTTTAAATATAGAGGAAATTCATGCCATGGGACTATTCTGAAGAGAAATTTAGTTAACAAATTAATAACACCTGTTTTTATAGTTGAATAATTTATAAATTTGCCGTTTAAAAATAGCGGGTATGTTCGAGGACGATTATCAGGAGGAAGAGGGAATTTCCAGTGTCATCAAATATGAGGAGTTGAAGAAAAGCAAGTCCCCGATATTTTTTGATGTTGATGAATTCGGCTCCATCATTGATTTTTACCTGAGGAACAACCAGTTCAATTCAGCCTTCGAAGCCACTTCGCTGGCTGCTGATCTTTATCCCGATTCCATCGAAATTCAGATAAAAAAAACGCAGGTACTTATTTCCAAGGGCAACAACGACGAAGCGCTTTACCTCCTTGATGAACTTAAAAGGAAAGATCCGGGGAATTTTGAGATCCACCTTACTCTGGGAATTGCATGTCTTAACAGTAAAGAACCTTTAAAGGCCCTGTCGTGCATGAAAAAGGCTCTGGCCCTTGCAAACACAGTTGAGGACAGGATAGATATCTATTTGACTTTTGCCCAGGAATTCATTGTTAATTCATACAGTGATGATGCATTTTCGTGTTTCGATATGGCTGCAAATCTTTCAGATTCTGTTGATGTATATTACGATTTTGCTGAATTCTGTCTCGGGAACGAAAAGTACGGGGAAGCAACAGAGGTACTTGAGCAGATGCTCGAAAGGGACCCCTTTCATATAAACGGCTGGCTTAATCTTGCCGGAGCGTACATTTACACAAAGCGCGACAGTGAAGCAATAAAGGCCCTTGAATATGCCCTTGCCTTAAAGCCTGATGATGCCTTTGCCCATTACCTGATGGGACTCGGCCATTTTAACAGTGATGAGTATGAAAAAGCTCTGGCTTGCCTTAAGAC
>CAZEWB010000305.1:0-5209 GCA_964515655.1 uncultured Bacteroidales bacterium | reverse complement strand
TTGTGTTGGGTGTGTTTGGTGGTGTGGGTGTATATTCAACCGAAACAAACCCGTTACATATATATGAAAATGTAGGAAATTATCAGGTAAATCTGATCATTTCCGAAAACAATATCTGTTTTGATACCGCAACCGCTATTGTAATAGTTGATGAATTCACCTTTTATGCTCCTAATGCTATTGCTCCGGATAACATTAACGACAACAATACTTTTTATGTCCTTGGATACGGAATAACAGACAAAGATTTTATAATGTACATATACGACAGGTGGGGACAGGTGATATACGAAACTGATCAGTATTCGTCTGAAAATCCGTCGCTTTATGGTTGGAATGGACGATCACATTCCGGAGAAATAGTGCCCGTAGGGACCTATACATGGTTAGTTTGTTATCATAATAAAAGAGGTGTAAAACATGTAAAGGCGGGATTGGTCAATGTAATCAGGTAGATATTCGCTTAACAGTTTTCTTTTTCTTAAAAAACAGTTATACCGCAGACAATTTGTAGACAGAATAATACTACCTGTCCTTCTTTAAAGTATGCAACTCCAGCCACTATCCATTATAAAAACTTTTATAGTGTTGTATTTTTTCTTATTTTTGAGAGCGTAAAACTGACTAATACAGGAATCACAGTTATGAAAAACTTACTATTTGCTATTATTATCATCCTTAATACCTGTTATATTGCATGCTGCCAGATAAACATCGGATTTGAGCCCGGGTATAGCTATGGTTATACACTTCATCCGGATAGTGACAGTACGTGGCAGGTTGCGATGCCTTCCAAGGGCCGATTCACTTCTGCGCATAGCGGAAATTATGCATTACTGACCGATTCTGTAAATTATTTCCAGCCGTCCGGAACCTCGTTGATGGAGATCTGTTTTGAAAACAATGGTTGTTTTAATATGTACCTTTCGTTTTACCACAAGTACTTTACAGATTCCCTGCATTCAGGTGGAAAAGTCGAAGTCTCATACGATGGCGGTTCTACGTGGACAAATATTGTTAATGACACGCTTGAAATGGACATGTATTATTACAATTTCTATAGCCCTTCCGATACCATTACCGGTGGCGATCCGGTTTTTACAGGTTCCGTTGACATTTGGAAAGAATCGTCTCTTTCTGTTTCAAGGCATGGCCTTTGTGGTCAACAATATTCTGTAAGATACCGTTTTGTTTTCAAAGCCGACAGTTCAGCGCTTCCTCTCGAAGGATGGATGATAGATGACATTTCCCTATTTGTGATGCCATGTAAGATCAATACGGTCAGGAATGAAGAAAAGCCTTGTTTTATTTTATCTGATGATGGCAATAGTACTTATTTCGTAACCCCTGATCAGGACTGTCTTATAAAGATCTGTACAATGGCCGGGAATAGTGTTTTCGTCAGAAATGGAAAGAACAATGAAAAACTGACTGTTGAAACCAACAAATGGAACCCGGGATACTATGTCGTTTCTGCTATAAATAACGGTTCCTCCTGCTCAAAGAAAATCCGAATATTTTGAAAGAATTGATTCTGAATATTGCTTCAATATTCAAATCCAGATCATGCCGCAAACCATTTTATAACTTTCACAGTGTTTTGCTTTTTCTTATTTTTGAGGAAATTAACTACAAATAATACCACAACATATGACATTACTTCAACAGTTACAGGATAACAAGGGGACGGTTTCCTCTGCCATGGGAAAACAACTTGCCACGGAAGTTTTAGCCGGGAACAGGGATCTTCTTAAAGAAGCATTAAAACTAATCCACTACGATGACGGGACTTTTTTAGTGAAGCTGTTAAATATCTAGGTAAAAAACACGGAACGGTTTTAAACGACAGGGCTATCACATATTTCGGATATATGGGTGCAATATCGAAAAAGGACTGTAAAAATTGCTTCCCTTATCTTATACAATCCTTTAAATTTCATCCGAACCGGGTAACGAGGATCTTTGAATCCTTAGAAAGAATGATCAAGGTTCTTGACAAAGAACAAAAGAAAACCCTGCTGAAATTTGCAGAGAAATACAAGACCGACAAAATGCAGAGCAACGCTAAGTGGGCGAAAAAGATAATAAAGATAATTGACAGAACATAAAACCTTTTTACCTGAATACCTTTATATTTTTCAACTCCAATAACCCAACTTCTTTGTCATTCTTTCCTTATTGTCATCCTGAATGAAATGAAGGATCTAAATCATATGCATATAGATTCTTCGCGTTGCTCAGAATGACAATATGTTTTATTAATTATTTTGTGAATTCCCCGGAAACCTGTACTTTCATTTTTGTTTCTGAGTAGCATAATATGATAAACAAAGTGATCTTTTACCCACCCATCTTTCTTTTTCTGACAATTACATTTATTGTTGTTTTTTACTTTGTATTACCTGAGTATAACGTGATACCTTTTCCGTATAATTTTGGCGGAATTGTATTCTGTTTTGCAGGACTTTTTTTTGCAGCAAAAGCTTTTTACCGGTTCCGGAATCACAAGACCAATCTAAGTATTCAGGAATCTTCAACAATTGTAATATCTGGTGTATATTCTGTTACAAGGAACCCAATGTATCTGGGAATGCTTCTGCTTTTGCTGGGCATTGGGATATGCTTCAGGAATTCATTTTCGGTTGCTGCTCCCTTTTTGTTCTGGTTGTATCTGGAGATGATAGTTGTTCCCAAAGAAGAAAAACTAATGTTTAAAGTTTTCGGCGATCAGTATCTTAATTATAAAAAATCTGTACGAAGGTGGATTTAGCAGGGAAGGAAAAGGTAATTAACGCAACCGTTGCTTTTGTAAAGAAAAAACTTTCCGGAGCAGAGGGCGGCCACGACTGGTGGCACATACAGCGTGTGTGGAATATGGCTAAAAAAATTGCCGAAGAAGAAAAAGCCGATATGTTTGTGGTTGAACTTGCTGCATTGCTTCACGATATTTCAGATTCAAAGTTCAATGGCGGTGACGATGATGCCGGCTCTCAGGTTGCAGGTGAATTCCTTCATTCGTTGAAAATTGCTCCTGAAGTAATTGAACATGTAAAGCAGATCATTGCTAACGTTTCGTTTAAAGGCGGGGCAGGACATAGAACTTTTAATTCGCCTGAACTTGATATAGTACAGGATGCTGACCGGTTGGATGCTCTTGGTGCCATTGGAATTGCCCGTGCCTTTAATTACGGAGGATTTAAGAACAGGGAGATTTACAATCCGGATGTGCCTCCTGTATTGAACATGAGCGCAGATGAATACAAGAGCAACAAAGGACATACTATAAACCACTTTTACGAAAAACTCCTTTTGCTTAAGGACAGGATGAACACAGCTGCAGGCAAAAGAATAGCTGAAGAACGTCACAAATTTCTTGTTGAATACCTTAACCGTTTTAAAAGTGAATGGGATGGTAATTCCTGAAATATCAAGATGCGGAGGAGATCCTGTTGCCTTTGGTATTATCCTGGCTATTATGCTTATTTTAGGCTTCTTCAGGATAAGGAAGCAGTTCAGTGATGATCCTGTAACATATACAAGAATTTTTAAAAAGACTAAACTTACACCGGATCAGTTACTGATACTTGAAAAGTATTTTGACTATTATACTAATCTGCCGACCGAAGAACTGAAGAATAATTTCCGCAGACGTGTCGCCATTTTCATAAGCGAAAAGGAATATATACCTGCAGGCGGCCTTACAGAGATAAGCGAGGAAATGAAGGTCCTTATTTCTGCTTCTGCCATCCAACTCGCTTTTGGTATTCCGGGGGTTTATTTACAGCATTTTTCAAAGATCATTATCTTTCCGGAGGAATTCAGACTTCCTGATTCGGATAATACCTACGATGGAAATGTGAATCTTAAAGGTGCGATATTTCTTTCGTGGAAGAATTTCCTATTAGGTTATAAATATCCCGAAGACGGCCGCAATCTTGGTCTTCACGAACTTGCTCACGCATTGTATTTCGAAAATGCTTATAAAAATGACGAATTCGATTTCCTTGACCGCAGGGCGTTATTGGAATTTGCTGTCATGACAAAAAGAGAACTTGAGAAAATGCATAAAGGTGAATGCGACTTTTTCAGGGATTATGCGGCTAAGAACAGGCACGAGTTTTTTGCAGTTGCAGTGGAATCATTTTTTGAACGCCCGAAAGAATTCAGGGAAAATATTCCTGATCTGTACGATACACTTGCCGCCCTGTTAAATCAGGATACAGCAGAAGGGAAATATATATTGAAAAAAGTTCCAAAGAAATTATTTTAACCCAACTTCATTTTTCTAAAGTCGTCTTAAAGGTCGAGGTATTATTTATGAAATACATTTTTATTGCTCTGTTATCAGTTCTTGCATATGAAAATAATGCACAGCCAATAGTCCCGCGGGTCTTGTTTTTAGGAAACAGTTACACTTACGTGAACAATCTTCCGCAAATGGTTTTTGATGTTGCAAAATCAGCAGGGGATTCTCTTGTTTTCGATAGCAATACTCCCGGAGGTTATACACTTCAGGGACATTCGACCAATGCGACATCGCTTGCAAAAATTGCACAGGGAAACTGGGATTTTGTGGTTTTGCAGGAACAAAGTCAGTTGCCATCCTTCACTGATGCCGAGGTAGAGGCCGGGGTTTTTCCTTATGCCCGCGCACTTGACAGTATCATCAACGCACAGAACCCATGTGCCGAAACTGTTTTTTATATGACCTGGGGTCGCAAGAATGGCGATGCCACCAACTGTGCCGTCTGGCCTCCCGTTTGTACTTATCAGGGAATGGATAGCCTCCTCAACCTTCGTTACAGAATGATGGCTGATATGAATCAGGCTGTTGTTTCTCCGGTAGGCGCCGTCTGGCATTACATCCGCGATAACAATCCGCTGATTGAACTTTATAATGCTGATGAGAGTCATCCTTCCGTTGCCGGTTCTTATGCTGCTGCATGCAGTTTTTATACTGTAATTTTCAGAAAGGATCCTGCGATTATTACAAATGACGGAGGCCTTTCGGCATCTGATGCTCTTACAATACGAAATGCCGCCCATACAGTTGTTTTCGATAGCCTTTCTGTATGGCACCTGGGCGAATATGACCCTGTGGCTGATTTTGATTATACAGTGAATACAGGAAATGATGTTGGCTTTACCGATCTTTCTTGTATTCACTGTATAATCAAAATCACACAACAACCCAAACACACCCAACACA
>CAZEWB010000304.1:0-5218 GCA_964515655.1 uncultured Bacteroidales bacterium | reverse complement strand
TCATTGAAAATTGAGCATTTGGCATTGTTCATTGACACGATTACAATTTTATTACCCATTCATTTTGACAAAGAACCTGTAATTTAATATGAATATAACCATTAAGAAGTTATTTTTGCGGGATGTTTCGCTATTACACACATACTTTTTCTAACGGGATACGGCTGGTTCACCGGAGGTGGAAATCGAAGGTGGCTTATCTTGCAGTTATAATCAATGCCGGTTCGCGTGATGAATTTCCCGACAAACACGGCATAGCACATTTTACCGAACACATGCTTTTTAAAGGAACTTACAGCAAAAATTCGCGTCGAGTTATAAGGTGCCTCGAAGATGTGGGAGGAGAAGTCGACGCATTTACAACCAAGGAAGAGACCGTTCTGTTCTCGGCTTTCCCGGTAAAATATTACGAAAAGGGAGCGGACCTTTTCAGCGATATCCTGTTCAACAGCACATTTCCGGAGAATGAAACGGACAAAGAAAGAGAAGTGATAATTGACGAGATAAACTCGTATAAAGATAATCCGGCAGAGCAGATCTTCGAGGAATTCGAGGAATTGATTTTTAACGGACACCCTCTCAGCAAGAGCATCCTCGGCAGCAAAAAAACGCTGAAGTCGATAACCCGTAAAGATATTTCCCGTTATGTGAAAGAGCATTACTGCCCCGGACAGATCGTCGTTTGTTCTATGGGCGATATTTCTTTTGATGACATTTGTAAGATCACCGAAAAAACATTCGGGATACAGGGAACTGCTAAACAGCCTCAGGAGCGCAAGGCTTTCGGCGGATACAAACCGGCCCGGAAGGAAGTAAAAAAGCGTTCGCATCAGGCACATTGCATAATCGGAACGGAGGCATACAGTTATTTTGATGATAAAAGAATTCCTTTTTCGCTCATGACAAATATTCTCGGCGGCCCTGCAATGATGTCGAGACTGAACATGATACTACGCGAAAAATACGGTCTTGTTTATAATATCGAAGCAGGGTATACTCCTTATTCCGACACCGGAACATTTTCTGTTTATTTTGGCTCTGAGTATAAAAACTATGAAAAGAGTTTTCGCCTTGTAATGAAAGAAATAGAGATGTTTGCTGCAAAAAGGTTATCTCCTTCGGAATTATCTCAGGCAAAACGTCAGTTTATAGGACAACAGCTTATTTCGCTCGAAAATCCCGAAACACTGCTTCTGGGCATGGGAAAGACCTATATGCTGCATGATCAGAAATTATCAATAAAGAATATGGCCGGAAAAATTCAGGATCTCACTGCCGACGAAATGCTGTCGGCCGCACAGATACTCCGGCTGGAAAATCTTTCTGTAATAGTTTACCGTTGAAATGGATATTCAGGAATACATAAACAGCCATATCACCGAAGAACCTGATGTATTATATGAACTATACAGGGAGACTCACGCCCGCATTTACAATCCGAGAATGTGCTCCGGACACTATCAGGGTCTGGCATTAAAGTTCATAAGTCATATGATCCAGCCACAAATGGTTCTTGATATCGGGACATTCACCGGCTATTCTGCTATTTGCCTGGCGGAAGGACTTCTTCCCGGAGGAAAGGTTTATACCGTGGAGGAAAATGCGGAACTCGAAGAAATTATTTTCCGCTATCTTCAGAAATCCGGAGCCGAAAGCAAAGTGAATGTATATTTCGGAAATGCCCTGGACATAATTCCGCGTTTCAATGAATTGTTCGACCTTGTATTTATTGATGCCGATAAGAAACAGTATCTGCATTATTTCAATGCTGTTATTGAAAAGGTCAGACCCGGCGGATTTATTATCGCCGACAATGTTCTGTGGGATGGCAAGATACTGGATTCACAGACTACTGATCCGCAAACCCGTGCCCTTATTGAGTTCAACGACTTTGTTCAATACGACAATCGTGTTGAAAATATGATATGGCCGCTAAGAGACGGGTGGATGGTTATGAGGAAAAAGTAAAAAGCGACTGAGGGATTCCTTATTAAAAATTCCAAATCTCAATTTCCAAATCTCAAACAAATTCCAATTTCAAAAAATTGAAATTCAAAACGGGTTTGGGGTTTTGTGATTTGAATTTTGAGTTTGTTTGGAAATTGTTGCTTGAAATTTGTAATTTGTTTGGTAATTGATGCTTTGATATTGGAATTTTAATATCAACCTGAATAATTACAGTATCAGAAAGAAATGGAGTACTGAAGCTGTTCTTTAGCTTCGTCTTTTTCGGCAAAAAGAAGTTCGTCAAGACGTATTTTGTTAAGCTCGCTGTGATCGGTAGCTTCAATTTCCGCTTCTTCCTCGTGCAGATTTTTTTCTTCACTTATCTCTTCTGAATTATATCCGGGACGTTCATTAGGACGTAAGACATATATCACTCCGTACTGCGACGATTTTTCGCGGCGCACATCATCGGGAAGAAGGTCGAACGTTGCTTCCACTTCGTCCCAAATAACCTGAATAAGTTTGTCGGCTTCTGCACGCAATGCTGATATGCGGTCGTTTGCGTAAACAGTGGATTTCTGTGAGACCTTTTGCGAATGGGCAGCTTCGGCAAACTGTTCATAACGGACCTTTACAACTGCAGCCGAAGGATTGTTCATCATTGAGCCGCCGGCGCCGATACGTTCCGTTTCACCTTTTAAAAGTTTTTCTCCCCAGAACAGAATGTCCTTTTCAGTCTGCAGCGGTGGTATTCTACTATCGTTTTCACGGATACAATAGAATTTACGAGAAGAAGCCGGCAGGTCGTTACGGGCTATCGCGAAATTAAGGACCTGATAAAAATGAGACACATACAGACGTGCCTTACGCATAAGGGCATTATACTCGCGTCCCTTGTTAACCTGAAGGTTTAATGCAGACCTCTGCTGATGGACCATAATTTCGAACTGCGGTAAGAATTGTCTGAGTTTTTGTAACGACGCAGAAGAAAACGCAAGTTTAAACGGAGGTAACTGCTCGCCCAGTTCTTTGGCTGCCTTTAACGCCCGCAAGCGGGCCATGTCAGTATTCGGAAGTCGGCGATAGGGCATATTCTTTTTTTTTACGAAAATAGTGGCTATTTCAACCTGATGTTAGGGCAAAAGAATGAAAATATAAACAGGTAAATGTTAATTCAGATACAAAAGTGTCGGAAGTCAGAAGCCGGAAGCCGGAAGAATGTCTTCCGTCTCCTTTCCTTCCGCCCCTTTTACAGAAGTATCCATTTAAAAACATCTGCGAGGTGAAAGTTAAAAAACTGCCGCTGCCGCTATTCTAAAAAGATTCAGATTACAGGTGTATTACCTGATAACTGTTACATGCCCGGTGAATTCCTTTTTATTATCCTTATGGTCGCGGCAGATCACCATCCATGTATAAGTATCTACCTTCACTACATTTCCGGCCTTGTTTTTTCCGTTCCACCCGAACTCGGCAGGATTTTCAGGATTATACTTATCGGTTTCCCACATTATCTGTCCCCAGCGGTCATAAATATAAAGATGGAACCCTATGGGAGAAATGTTGTGTCCCGAAACATACCACATGTCATTTATTGCATTGAAGTCCGGCGAGAATGCAGTAGGCGCATAAATTGTAAAGTCGTCTTTTATCAGAATTTCAGCCATGGCGGTATCAGTACAACCATGATCAGATAATGTGACAAGTGTTACCGGATAAGTACCGGCTTCGGGATATTTATGATATGGGTTCATTATACTGGCAGAATCTCCGTCGCCAAAGAACCAGTAATGGTCCGTCGCTCCGGTACTGAGGCTGGTAAATTGTATAAAGGGTTTAATGAGAGTTGCAAACTGCGGATCCCATATGAACTGTGAATGAGGTTTTGCATAAACTGAAATAAAGGAGGGTATGGTCTCTGTTGTCGTACACCCGTAAACAGAAGTAACCGTAAGCGAGACGTCAAAAACTCCGGCATCCTGGAAAACATGAACAGGGTTTTTAGACAGACTGATGTTAGAGTTATCGCCGAAATTCCACACATAAGTCTGACCCGAATCGACGCTTGTTTCAAGGAAATTTACGGTAAATGGCTGGCAGCCGGCAATGGTATCAGCGATAAAATTTATCGGTGGTGCGCCAAGAACATGAATTGTAACCGAACTTGTATCGCGTGTTCCGCAGGCATCTTCAGCAGTAACAGAATATGTCATTGTTTCTTCAGGGTTAAGGAATACAGGGGGAGAAAAAACAAGATCATCCTGATTATACAGCAAATAAGGAGGCCCTATGCCACCGGTAATAGATACTGTAAGTGTAACGGGATTTCCCGGGCAGATTGAATCGGTATTATTCAGAAGCAATACATTAATAGGTGGAGCGATCCTGATAATAGTTGTGTCGGAATTACTTATACATCCGTTTAAATCCATAATAAATCCAACTAAAATTGTATCCTGAGCAGGTTGGACATTTATAAGCGGGTTTGACAAAGCACCGTTCCAGTAAAACTGATATGGCGGGTTACCGCCAACACCATATATTGTAGCGAACGTTTCTTCACCCTGGCAGATATAGCGGTCAGGTGATGTCATTGCAATAAAGGGCTGAGGTTCATTGATTATACCTCCATTTTCGGTCGTACAGCCGTTTGCATCGGATATTGTCACGGTATAAGCACCTCCGGGGATATTCATATTACCGGAGCCCATTACTCCATTAGACCATTCATATACATAATTACCTCCCGGATAAGGAGTACCGCCGTAGGCAGTTGCAGTTATAGAGCCGGTAGTTGCGCCGGGACAGATTATATCGGTAATACTTACGTTACTTAAAAGTTCCTCGGGCATAGTCACCTGATGCATCGTTAGTGCTGAGGCACAGCCATTCTGGCTGACAGTAAGGGTAATATCATAAGTCCCTGCGGTCTGGTAACTGACGGAATGCGGGCCATATCCGAATCCGGGAATTGCAGCGCCTCCGCCAAACGACCATGTGAACTGACACATGGCATTCCCTGTTCCCTGATAAGTGACATCTGTATTTTCGCCGTAACATTCAACAGGAGATACAATGAAATCAGAAGTCGGTGTCTGTGTAAGTAAAAGTGCAACGGTATCATCAGCAATACATCCGTTATTATTTTCAGTCCAGATCATGTAATACTGACCTGTCAGATTAACGGTAACAGAAGTGGCTGCACTGTAAATAATAACGGATGTATTGCTGATGATACCGTTGCACAAAACCACCCAAACACACCCAACAC
>CAZEWB010000303.1:0-5228 GCA_964515655.1 uncultured Bacteroidales bacterium | reverse complement strand
TTTATCATCGTACATTTCTTCGCGGCAGAAGTGAGCGCCAAAGGAGTCGCAGGTAAAAAGCAATTTGTCTTCAACAAGGTATGTATAAATTGAATCCGGCCAGTGTAGGTTAGGTGCAGCAATAAAGCGCAGGGTTTTGTTCCCGAGGTTCAGAGTGTCCCCGTCTTTAACAACAAGTGATTTGAACTCAATGTTCATCTGATCACTAAGGTAACGAATGGCGCTTCCGCTTCCCACAACGATTGCGTTTGGCGCTATCTTTAAAAGGTGAGGAAGCGAACCCGAATGGTCAGGCTCGGTATGGTCGAGAATTATATATTCTATTTCCTGTGGATTTACAACCTTGCGGATATTCGCTTCGTAAACCGGCCAGAACTTTTCTTTTGCTGTTTCAACTACAGCCTTTTTTTCTGCATTAATAAAGTAAGAATTATAAGTAGTGCCGTACTTTGTTTCCATAACGATATCAAAGGTTGTAATGTCGCGGTCGAGTATACCTATCCATTTAACATCTTCAGTAATATCAAGGATTTTTTCGTCGTTCATCATTTTACATTAATTTTAACGTTCAAATATACATATCCGTTCTGGAAGGAGAAACAGTAAATATTATAATTCTGATTGCAGCTTCGGTAATACTGGCCTGCTACATATTTGCCATATTCATTGCTCTTTACGGATGGTACAAAATTAAGCATTTCAATACCGAAATCATAGGAAAAAATGTTAATATTTCTTTACTTATACCCTTCCGAAACGAAGAAAAGAACCTGCCCGCACTGATTGAGAGCCTGAAAAAGCAGACTGTTCTGCCGTCAGAAATCATTTTTATTGATGATCATTCATCTGATAAAGGTATATCTATATTAAATAATGCAAAGTCCGCCATTCCAGGAATTTCAATTCTGCAAAACCAGAACAATGAACATGGAAAAAAATCCGCATTAACAACAGGTCTCCGGGCTGCAAAAGGCGATTGGATAATTCAGACGGATGCTGATTGTGTTCTGCCGGAAAAATGGATTGAAACTATCTCAAACTTCATCGAAAAGCACCCTGAGAAGGTTCTGGTTTCTGCTCCGGTTGTCTATTATCCGGGTCACTCAATGTTTTCATGGTTTTTCGAACTCGACTTTATGAGCCTTGTATTAATAGGAGCCGGATATATTGGAATAAACAAACCTGTATTCTGCAACGGTGCAAATATGGTATACCGTCATGGCGAAGTTCTAAAATTGCCCGACCCTTACTTTTCCTCCACTCCTTCGGGTGATGATGTTTTCCTTATGCAGCAATTGTCACAAAAGAATAATAACGGAATTGCATTTCTTAAAAGTAAAAACGCAATTGTAAAAACGTCCCCTCCATCTTCGCTTAAACAATTCTTTTCGCAGCGTGTCCGCTGGGGTTCAAAGACAAAACACTATAAATCAGGCTTTGCTAAGTTTCTTGCACTTTCGGTTTTCAGTACAAACTTTATGCTTTTGTTGTTCTGGGTTCTTGCGGCATTCGGCATCACACTTTGGATATATGCATTGATCTTTACAATTATCAAAATAGTTATTGATGCTTTTGTATTGATCCCAGCATCGGATTTTTTCGAAAAAAATAAACTTATACTATTAATTATTCCGGCATCAGTAATGTATCCGTTTTATAATATTGTTGCAGCGTTTGCGGCTTTATTTATGAAAGAGGAGTGGAAGAAATAAATTCTGATATTTCGATTTTATATAAAACTTTCACAAACAGGCAACTTATTTTGTATCTTTACATTGTTATTAACAATAACCTTTATGAAAAGATATGTAATTTCAATATTGTTTTTGTTGTTTGCATGTTCATGTTTGTTTTCGCAGGTGCAGATCGAGTGGGCAAAATGTTATGGAGGAACAGCCAATGACTTTGGATATACTGCTATTCAAACTACCGATCAGGGTTTCTTTGTTGCCGGTATAGCAGCGGTGAACAGCGGTGATGTATCCGGTGTTCACGGAGGATGGGATATATGGGTACTAAAATTGGATTATGCTGGAAATATTCAATGGCAGAAATGCCTTGGTGGCACAAATGACGAGTATGTAAATTCTGTTAAACAAACATCCGACAATGGTTTTATTGTTTGCGGGAAAACCCGCTCAAACGATGGAGATGTTTCAGGGAACAACGGAGGTTATGATGTCTGGGTGGTAAAACTTGATAGTACTGGAAATATTCAATGGCAAAAATGTGTGGGAGGAAATTACGATGATATAGGGAACTCAGTTATACAAACAAGTAATGATGATTTTATCATAGCAGGTAACACGTCTTCAACTAATGGATATATTACCGGGAATCATGGTAGCGCAGACGCATGGATTGTAAAACTCAGTTTTGCAGGAGATTATCTATGGAATGTTTGCCTTGGGGGCACAGAGACGGAACAGGCTTCGAGTATCATTCAAACTTCTGCCGGATGTTTTATATTTTCTGGAAGAACTTCCTCGAACAATGGAGATGTCGCCGGTAATCATGGCATGAACGATATGTGGGTTGTTAAACTGGACGCATCCGCAAATATACAATGGCAAAGGTGTTATGGCGGGTCACTTAATGACTATGCAGAAGAGATTTTAAAGACTTCCAATGGCGGCTATGTCATTGCGGGATCCACAGAATCGATGGATGGAGATATAACATGGAATATAAGTGGGAGTAACAGCTGGGTCGTTAATGTTGACAGCGTCGGCAATATCCTATGGCAAAAATCTTTTGGAGGCAGTTCTACCGATATGGCAAAATCTGTTTATCAGACATCAGATGGTGGATATGTGGTTTCGAGCTGGACACAATCTCAGGATGGCGATGTTTTGACTCATTACGGTTTGTATGACTTCTGGTTAGTTGACTTAAGCTCTGCCGGTGATATCCTTTGGCAGAATACTCTGGGCGGAACAGATGCAGACTGCCCATATACTGTGGAAATTACCAACGATAACGGATGTTTTGTTTTTGGGCATACCATTTCAAATGATATAGATGTAAATGGGAATCATGGTGGTTATGATTACTGGCTGGTTAAACTTCGAAATCCTTCAATAAAGGGTTATGTTTTTCTGGATGAAAACGAAAACGGAATTTCCGACACGGGAGAGCAAAAAGTTGCGGGACATATTATAAAGGTCGAACCAGGCCCTTTTTATGCTATTTCAAACAATGCCGGATATTATTACTTTTCACAAACACCAGGGGCATACACTGTCCGGCATATTAATCAGCAGAATTGGTATTGCACAGGGGTTAATACTTATAATGTTTCCGTTGATAGTATCAATCAATGTATAGATACTTTAAACTTTGGTATTAAATCGCGTATTAACGTGAATGATATGTCTGTTTTTATTACAGGGGCACCCGTAAGAGCAAGTATGCATACACATTATTTTATTTCTTATAAAAACATGGGGTCAGTTACAGAATCAGGAACAATAACTTTTATTTATGATTCTTTGCTTACATATATAAATTCTTCCCTTGCGCCATTTTCACATACAGGAAACACGCTTGCGTTTGATTACGACACAATCGGGCCCGGAGTACAAAGACTAATAAGAGTTGATTTTCAAGTACCAGGAATACAATATCTGGGCAGCAATATAAATTCTGACATCTTGATATCCCCGCTTATCCCAGATACGAATACCATAAATAATTACGACACCCTTTATCAGGCTATCACCGGGTCATACGATCCCAATGACAAGACAGTGAGTCCAACCGGATATGAACAATGGGGCTTTGTTGAACAAGGTCAGCGGCTCACTTACACTATTCGTTTTCAAAATACCGGAACAGACACTGCATTTTCAATAGTAATCCGCGACACAATCAACAGCAACATGGACCTTTCTACTTTCGAAGTTGATGCATATAGCCACCCCGTTACCTGGCAATTAATGAACGGCAACGAACTTTATTTCCGTTTTGACAACATTCTTCTTCCCGACAGCAATATAAACGAACCGGAAAGCCATGGGTTTATCCGCTATTCTATCTCGCCCAAACCGGGGCTTGCCGATAATACCAACATTTTCAATACTGCTTATATCTTTTTCGATTACAATCCGGCTATAGTTACCAATACTACACAAAACATATATGTAACAAATATCCCTGTCGATAATTCAGTAGGTTTATGTCCGCGGCAAACGAAGGTATATCCTAATCCATCTGATGAGATGATTTACATTAACCTTCCTAAAAACACAAGTTTAATAAAAGTTTATGATATCAATGGAAACCTGATGTATAGTTTAAAACCAATGAAACAGGTCGCAGAGATTGATATCCGCCAAATCCCTTCCGGGGTTTACATTGTAAAGATGCAAACGAATAAAAATGTTGTAACAACTAAGTTTGTGAAAGAATAAAGGAAGAACTATCGCTTATCCTGCCTTTCATATATCAGTATTTTCTCTTTATCAACGTATACTTTGATCCGAGGGGAAAGGCCATTGGCAGTGACCAGATCAACGGTTTTGTTCATTATGTTTTCTAACTGTTGTTTGATCTTTATGAATTTAAACAGGTCTGTACCCTTTTCCAGTTCCAGTAATAAATCAATATCGCTGTCAGGACTATCATTCCCGGTTGCATACGAACCGAAAAGATAAGCCCTGATCACAGGCTGACTTTTAAAATAATCAGATAACATTGAGGTATCCAGTGACATTGTCTATTTATTTTGCATGTAAAGGTATTAATAACTACTGAGTTTTCAAAACGTGGGTCTTACTCTTTGAATAAAATCATTTATTATCTCACTATGGTCAAATGCCAGTTCCGGCAGGTCCTTCAGGTCAAACCAACCGCATTCCGCAGCGTCATCGCCAGGTGCGGCGGTGAGTGGTTTTTCGGAAATATGATAATATACAACTGAGATGTTTCTCCCGCGGGGGTCACGTCCCGGTTTCCCGTATGTTGCAAATTGCTTTAATGATTGTAATGCAATTCCTGTTTCTTCTTTAAGCTCGCGTCGTGCAGCATCCTCAAGATCTTCTTCCATTTCAACAAACCCGCCGGGCAAAGCCCACGTTCCTTTAAAAGGATCGTTCCTGCGTTTTATCAGCAATATTTTTTTCTTACCCTTATCCGGAGCAATAATGATGCAGTCGGTACAAACCATTGGGCGGGGATAATTGTATGTGTAGTTCATTTTAATTTCAGATTCTGATATTCATTGATAT
>CAZEWB010000302.1:0-5230 GCA_964515655.1 uncultured Bacteroidales bacterium | reverse complement strand
GTAATGTTTTTTTCAGAAAAAGCGGTAATAATTGATTTCTGCGTTATCCGCGGGAAATAGCAAAGTAATTGCATTTGTACGAAAGTGGTTGATTATAATTGTGTCAACCAGTGCGGAAAATACAACAAGGAGCAATAAGAATCCTGATAGGCGTACAAAAAAACATTAAAATAATTTTGCACTGAATAATAAAAATGTTTTACTTTGTTGTAATAATCATTAATTAATACGAGTATTATGAAGAAAATTGCAGCATTATCCGTTCTCGTCCTGATGGTGTTGGGATGCGGATTAAATCTTTACGGGCAGAAAATCGAGGCCCAGAACACCTACACAATTACCGGCAAGGCAAAACGTGGCGCATTAGGTCATGTTGAATATGACCAGAACGCCGGTGTTTATACATTGGTGTATGTTACCAAGTCGAATGACAAGATGGCCAAGTTCCAGATCTATACTTTCGACAAGGATTTCAAATTTTTGAATATGGTTGAGGATGAAATTGAATTCGAAAAGGCAAAAACCAAGTACACATGGTTTAAGTACAGCGGAGAACTGTATTCTGTTACCGGAAATTCTGTGGAGGCGAACCTGACAGGAACACTTATATTGAAAAAGAAAAAAATAACCTATAAGTACGATTGGCTGTTTCTGGGCTATCATAAAACCGTAGAAATTCTTGAAAAAGTAAAACCCAAAACCGATGATGGCCGCAAGTTATATTACCTGAAACATACCGAAGATGACAGGACAGGAGATATTTATGTACTTGTCGGTGTAAAGCCCAATACAAAAGATGTTAAAGACGACCCGAGTGCAGCATACCGTCAGTTTATGGATCTTCACCTTTTGAAATTCAATACCGATCTGGATATGGTTGCTGATGTCCCTGCTAAGTTTGAATATCCGCAACAGGTTGCATTTGTTAATACTCTTGTGAAAATGTATGACGATGACCCGGATAACCCCGGTGTTTCGGGTATGATATTCGTTACTGTCCCTATGGGTGGTCCTGGTATGAATAGGTTCGCCGACCCGAAAATGAATAACTATACTTATCTCCGTTTCAATACGGATGGAACCCCCGCACTGTCAGAAAGGATATCTTTCGAATCACCCGCAATTTTCTGGAGAATGGATGAACTTGTTTCTTCCGGCAAAGACATCTACATTTTCGGCGTTTCGGCTCCCGGTAAAGAAAAATACTACAATATGATCACTGCTGTTACCAAATATAAGGGAGTCCAGTTGCTTAAGATAGCAGGCGGAAAAGTAGAATATCTTACCGAAACAACCCTGGAAGATTTTGAAGCAAAGGTTAAATATCCTCCTGCACAGAAAAAGATTGAAGCATACGAAGGCAAGAAATTCCAGTTTGCAAACTATTATGTTGCAGAAAGCGGAGACTTCTTTGTAATGGGCCAGAAATTCGACATAGGAAAAGACGAAACCAAATATAAAGATGTACTGACATTCCATTTTGATAATAAGGGTGTCTTAAAAGCACAGTATGCTGTTGACCTTCTTGAGTCTAACCAGTATTCTAAAGCTGCCGGTTGCCCTCAGAATCTTATTGATGGCGGTAAAACGATGTACTGGATGCTAATGGAGATAAAAGGTGTAACTATGTGGAATCCCAAACCACTCACTTATCCGCGTATTGGCAAGATAGACATGGCTGCAGGAACGATAAGCGAATTTGCTGCCTATGGAAAAATTGAAAAGGACGATTATTATCTTGACCCGAAATACCCGTTCCTCGAAACTGACGGTGGCAATAAAGTTGTTTTCTTTGGCTCCGATAAATCCGGAAAGGTCATCTGGTTCTGCCGCGTAGTGCTCGAGTAAAGAAGATTGTATTTTAAAAACGGCTTCAGAAATGAGGCCGTTTTTTATTTTTCTGATATTATCTTGTAACTATTCGGGTATAAAGTTGATGGGTTGAGCAACTAGTCCGGTTTAATGTTAAAAGGTAATTGAGATGGAAGAAGCAAAGAAAAAAATACAAAGTTTTAGGTTTATAGCAACAGGTATAAAAACAACAGAGTTACTGGTGGCTGGTTGCTGGTTACTGGTAACCAGCAACCAGCCACCAGAAACCCAACCCATAAACAGGTTACCATTACTAGCAAAATTTTCAAACAACCCGAAGAGTAACATTATCTGTCTGAAAGCAGGTTTTTAATCATTGAAAAAAAAACTAATTTCGTGCCCGGTTTTATACTGCAAACGGGATATTACCGTACATTTTAAAGTCGGCAATCTTCAGTCTGCAATTGGCAATTATGCTGACTGCTGAATGGTGACTGCCGACTAATGAAAAATGTAAGAATTCATCCCGTTCCAGGTATAAAGATCATATAAAGAAAATGAATCTAACTAAAATAAACTTTTATGGCTGTTATTAAACCATTTAAAGGACTTAGGCCTCCTGTCGAAATTGCAAAAGAAATTGCTGCAAGGCCTTACGATGTGCTTAATTCAAAAGAAGCCCGTGTTGAAGCTGAAGGTAATATTTATTCCCTTCTTCATATTACCAAGCCCGAAATAGATCTCCCGGCAGGAACCGACGAGCATGAGCCACAGGTTTATGAAAAGGCAGCTGCAAACTTTGCCGAATATCGCAAAAAAGGATGGCTTGTCCCCGACAGCGAAGAATACCTTTATATATATGCGCAAACAATGTGGGGCCGCACACAGTATGGCGTTCTTGCCTGTGCCAGTGTTGACGACTATCTGAACAACATAATAAAAAAGCACGAACTTACCCGTAAGGAAAAAGAAGAAGACCGCATGAAGCATGTAAGGATCAACAACGCCAACATGGAACCGGTTTTCTTTACATACAGGGCAGTAAAAGAAGTTGACGAAATTGTAGAATCAGTTGTAAAGAATCAGAAAGCGGAATATGACTTTGTTACAAAAGATGAGATCGGACACCATTTCTGGGTTATTCGCGATAAAGCAAAAATAAATCTCCTGATTGAACTTTTCGGCAAAATAGAATATCTGTATGTCGCCGATGGTCACCACCGTACTGCTGCAGCTGCACTGGTAGGCAAAGAAAAGAGGGACAAGAATCCCGGTTATAAAGGAAATGAAGAGTTTAACTATTTTATGGCCGTCATTTTTCCCGATGATCAGCTTAAAATCATCGATTATAACCGTGTGGTAAAAGACCTGAACGGACTGAGCGAGCCTGCTCTCTTTGAAAAATTAAAGGAAGTTTTTGTAATAGAGGAAAAGGGCGCAGAAATATACAAGCCTGCCAGACTGCATAACTTCAGCATGTACATTTCAGGGAAATGGTATTCACTCACCGCAAAGCCCGGAACATTTAACGACAATGATCCTATCGGAGTGCTTGACGTTACGGTGCTCAGCAAACTTGTTCTTGACAATATTCTCGGTATTAAGGACCTCCGCACCGATAAACGTATCGATTTTGTCGGTGGCATCCGCGGACTTGGCGAACTCAAAAAACGTGTGGATTCAGGCGAAATGAAAGTTGCTTTTGCACTTTATCCCGTTTCGATGAAACAACTGCTGGATATTGCCGATACCGGAAACATCATGCCGCCCAAGACCACATGGTTCGAACCCAAACTCCGCAGCGGGCTGGCAGTTCACATGTTGGATTAGTTGTATTATTCAGGAATACATTATAAAAACACCTAACACTAAACACTTAATTTTTAACATCTAAATTACTTAAATGTTAAGCGTTATGTGTTAAATGTTAAGTGTTTAACAGATTATTGTATCAAATCAAACCATTTTTCGATTCTTCCATAATGTCTTTGGTAGAGTTTATCCTGCTAACTAATCCATGGTCTGTCCCCCGACAGACCATCACAGCACTCCCAGCACCTTTATAATAAACAAAACAAATTCTTTACTAATTTTGTGCTATGAAAAGTTCTATCCAAAACAACCTCATATACATTAAAAGCGCCTTGCCCCCGCAAGTTACTCTGGTAGCCGTGAGTAAAACACATCCCCCCGAAATAATAATGGAGGCATACAATGCAGGCCAGCGAGTGTTCGGCGAAAACAGGGTTCAGGAACTTATTACAAAGCAACCGCTTTTACCACCTGATATTGAATGGCATCTGATAGGTCACCTCCAGACCAATAAAGTA
Organism: uncultured Bacteroidales bacterium; assembly: GCA_964515655.1. Classification (GTDB taxonomy): domain Bacteria; phylum Bacteroidota; class Bacteroidia; order Bacteroidales; family GWA2-32-17. The sequence continues at coordinate 1,088 of CAZEWB010000302.1, read as the reverse complement.
AAATACATTGCGCCTTTTGTTTCGGTGATACATTCTGTAGATTCTGTTAAACTTCTGCTGGAGGTAAATAAGGAAGCACATAAAAATAACAGGGTCATACCATGTTTGTTACAAATGTATATTGCAACCGAAGAAACAAAGTTCGGCTTTTCGGAAGAAGAAATAATTAAGGCGCTTAATGAAAATCCACCTGATCTTTTCCCTAATATCAGCATTTGCGGTGTTATGGGTATGGCTACTTTTTCTGATGATGATGTGCTGGTTCGAAATGAGTTCAGTTACCTTAAATCGGTTTTCGACAAACTAAAAAACCGGTTCTTTGCCTCTTCATCATACTTTAAAGAAATTTCCATGGGTATGTCGGGCGATTATAAGATAGCGCTTGAAGAGGGGAGTACAATGGTAAGAATTGGGAGTCTGATATTCGGTTCAGGGTTCTGAATCAAGCCTGTCCAGCAGGCCATTATAAAGGGGAGCGAATTTTTCGGAGATTTTATTATTGATCCTGACAAGGCTGGCTTTTAATCCTTCTGCCTTTGATTTGTCCATAAAGTCAATATTACTTTCTAATACTGTATATGCTTCGAATGCAAGGGCAAAGTCTTCAGAAATAAGCATTGGAACAAAGATTTCTGCATGATCCGAAAAATCGAGTCCGCACTGCCATGCTGCCGAAACGAGCATAAGCAGGGTCTCTTTATTCTTCTCATTCTTTATAAGAGATGCAAAATCAGGTACTGCTTTCTTGTATTTCAGGTCGTTAAAGATAGATGTTATCTGTTTTCTTATGTCAGCATCAGTAATTAATGTATAGATACCGGCAATATCAGGCATAAATTCCTGAAGGGCAAGATCGTTTATTTTGTTAAGTGCGCCGGCTACATCTGCATTATTCTTTGAAGCAAGCTGAGCGCGGATTTTTTCGTTGATTTTACTCTTTTCCATGACTGCAAAATTACGGATTGAAATTAAAAAGATGATAATTTTCTTTTTTTTTTGAAAATTATGTTATTGTTGCAACAAGATTTTTTGTATTATTTAAAACAATTAAACCATGTTTAGTTAAAGTTCGTGATTCACCTAAGAGT
>CAZEWB010000301.1:0-5238 GCA_964515655.1 uncultured Bacteroidales bacterium | reverse complement strand
TGTGTTGGGTGTGTTTGGGGTTGTTGTGCGGTTTATTTCAGGATAAAGGTGTGCTTTGTGTGTGGGGTAATACTGTCCCATAAGGCTTATGTATGTTTCATTTCCAAGATTGTCATAAATCCATTTTATTATTTTTTCAATTGAATTGATATTTTGCGGAAGGACAAGCAGCCTTATCAGAATGCCTTTCACGGCAATATCATTATGCAATTTCAGATGTCCTGTCTGCCTGTACATTTCAAGTATTGCCTTTTTTGCTTTTTCCGGATAATCTGTTGCAGAGGAGTATTTCTCAGACATATTGCAGTCATAATATTTAAAGTCGGGCATGTAAATATCAACAAGGCCTTCCATCATTTTTAAAGTATCTGCTTCTTCATAGGCATTGCTGTTCCATACAACAGGAATGGCAAGCCCTTTTTTTCTGGCTTCTGTTAATGCATCTTTTATCTGAACAGTAAAATGTGACGGTGTGACAAGATTTATATTATGAGCCTGCTTTTGCTGAAGCTCAAGCATTATATTGCATAATTCTTTTTTGTTGTAAAGTTTTCCATTTCCGTAGTAGCTTATCTCGTAGTTCTGGCAATAGACACAATGCAGGTTGCAGCCTGAAAAGAATATAGTGCCGCTGCCGCGTTTTCCGCTTATTACAGGTTCTTCGCCGAAATGCAGCTGGTAAATGTTTATTTTTATTTTATCTGAAGTTTTGCAGAAACCGGTATCAGTGTACCTGTTTGCATTGCATTTTCTGGGACAGATATTGCAGTGTTTTAAATGATCAATATATTCCTGCGGCATAATAAAGATGATTTCGGGCAACTAAAATAGAAAAATATTTTTATTTGATTCTTTTGCAGCTTTAAATCGTTTTTGTTTATTGAAAAGTTGTAATAAAAAAACCGCCAGCAGAGCTGATAAGTCATTTCTGACATATTATTCCGCTGACGGCAAAACAAGATTTGAAAAATACTCTTATTAAACTTATTAACTATACCAAACCTTGTTGTATCATTATTTGTATTTATTATTAAATTTAACTGTTAAGGATTTTTTGTGCTTCTTCTTTCTGATAGTCCATAATGTAAGGAATTCCAGTTACTTCAGTCCCTTCTTTTGTCAATGAAGCTAAATCATCTCTGGAGACGAATGATAAATCGAATTTTCTTGTGCCAGCCATAAGTTGTCTTAATCCCTGTGCAAGGCGTTCGTAATATGTATATAAGCCGATAGCACCAGATGGTAATTTTTCAAACGCATCATTTCCAAGTTTATGCCTAAGTTCACTTGCTGTTACAAAAACTTCGTCAATAGAATTACCGAAACGTTCAACATAAACCGGTATCTGATGATTTTTAATGGCATTACCTATTGTTTTTCCAACCATAGCAGCAGCAATAGGACCTCTTGCCATACCTATGAGTTTCACAAAAGGTGCCCCCATTGCAAGGCCTTTAAAAATTTGATCTTCAAATGTAAAGCCGCCTGCAAATGCTATTGCAGGCACGTATTCTCCTTTATCTGCAAGTTGCTTAGCGTAACGATAAGTTAAAGTATGAAGTTCTACAGGTGGAACACCCCACTCGTTCATCATTCTCCACGGACTCATACCAGTTCCTCCGCCGGCACCGTCAATGGTGAGAAGATCCAGTTTGTATTTTGAGGCAAATTTAATTGCCATTGCAAGGGCAGCAGGACCATAAGCTCCGGTTTTCAGAAATATATATTTTGCACCTGCTTTACGTAATTCTTCTGTTCGTTTTGCGAAACCTTCTTCGGTAACCATACCTACTCTTGAATGACGTTCAAATTCTGTAAATGTGCCGCTTTCAAATGCCTTTATTACATGGGGGTCGGTTGGATTAGGTAAAACTACGTAACCACGTTCATAAAGAAGTTGTGCTTTTTTCAGTTCTTTTATTTTTACTTCACCACCTATATTTTTTGCTCCCTGACCCCATTTCATTTCAACACATTTTACACCTAATTCTTTAAGTGCATATTCCTGTATTCCTAAACGTGTATCTTCAACATTTGCCTGTACTATAATTGCTCCATAACCATCAATCTGATTATCTGTAAATAGTTTTACTCTCCTTTTCAGGTCAACGGTATCAACTACCTTGCCGTTTTTAAATACAGCTTCGGGGTCCATACCTACGACATTTTCGCCAATGGTCAATCCTGTGCCTGCTAATGCAGTACCGATGGCCAGTCCTTCCCAATTATTTTTTGCTATATTGGTTGAACCAATGCCAGGTATCATAAAAGGAAGCTTGAATTTTAAACCTTTATCGTGGCCGAATGTAACTTCAAGATTAACATTCGGAAAAATAGCTTTATCGCTATCTGCTTCAATGCCTTTGGCGCCAACCACTCCGCTAAGAATATTAAAATGCGAATAATCAACCGGGTATTGTTTTTCACCGGCACAAGTTATTATTCCAAATGGCTGTGGATATATTACTTCGTGTCCGCGATAAGCTGATTTCCCGATTTCGCACATGCCGATACAACCATCAATACATGTAACACACATTCCACTTGCAGGAACTACAGAACCTTCAGTTCTGTTTTTTGTTAATGTAGCTGCTGATGCATTAGTTTTTGTTAAACTCATTTTATAACCTCCTATTTAATTTTATATATTTCAGTATTACTTATTTATTTTGTTTTAGATTTTTCAGAAACGCAAGTACCACAATCACCTTTCAGTCCCATCCAGCAATTGAAATTATCATTAAGTTCTGTGCAGGTTGGTTGGAGTGAATTTTCACATCTTCCGCAAAGTACCGTTTGGGGGTTAACACCTTCACATCTTGACATACAAGCAGGGCAGATATATATACATCCACCGCATCTGCGGCATTCTTCGGAAGTTTTATCAAAAGGAGTATTTATTTTTAATTTATTTCCTCTATTTGCAAATCCTATAGCACTTGCCCCCATTTGTTCCTGGCACATTCTGACACATAAGCCGCAGAAGATACATTTTTCCCATTTCGGAGTAAACCGTACCTGCTGCAAGCCCATTCTTACAGCTAAATCCTGAAGTATTTTAGAAGTCGGACATTGCGCAATAAGTAACTCAAGTACCATTTTTCTGGCATTTAACACTCTCTTTGTTGATGTTTTTACGACAAGTCCTTCTTCAACAGGATATGTGCACGAAGAAACAAGCTTAGTATTTTTACCTGCCCCGATTTCTACAACACATAGTCTGCATCCGCCCCATGGAGAAAGCCCTTCATTATAACATAATGTTGGAATTTCCAGTCCAAGAAATTTTGCTGATTCAAGTATTGTCCACCCTTTAGGTGCATCTAAATTTATTCCATCAATAGTTATTTTCATGTCTATTCTTTATAAATATTATTTTACTAATTCTTTAAGTTTTTTAATAAATTCCTGTCCGTCTTTTGTTTCAAGTTCACATCTCAGGCAACGCATTGCTTCTTTTTTTGCTTGTTCTTCTGAATACCCTTTTTCTACTTCCATTAAGGTGTATTTTCGTTTTTCAGGAGGTACCATTGGCATTTCAGCACGTTTGGCAGACAATAATTCTTCTAATTCTGAATCTGAAAGGTCAAGCGGTTCCACATACATTGAAGGTCTTGTGATTTTATAATCGCGTTTTACTTCTTTTCCCTGAATGAATTTATCAATTGATTCGGATGCTGTTTTCCCTGCAGATACAGCTGCAACTACAGAATTTGGCCCTGTAACAATGTCTCCTCCTGCAAATACACCTTTTATATTTGTTTCCAGAGTTTCTTCATCAATTGAAAGAGTTTTCCATTTGGTTAATCCTAAACCTTCTTTTTGAAGAGATGCTACATCAGGCTTTTCGCTGATTGAAACAATTAATGTGTCGAGTTCAACAATAAATTCAGAACCTTTAATCGGCACTGGTTTTCTTCTGCCTGATTCATCTGGTTCACCCAATTCCATTTTTATAAATTCACATCCTTTTAGGTTTCCTTTTTCGGAAATTATTCTTTGAGGTGCAGTTAAAATTTCAAATTTTATTCCTTCTTCTATAGCTCCTTCAACTTCTTCTTTATATGCTGGTATTTCAGCCATTGTTCTTCTGTAAAAAACAGTAACACTCTCGGGTTTACCTGTATTACTTTTAGAGTTTCCGGATATATCAGTACGTAGTATACTTCTTGCCGCATCTATAGCAGAATTACCGCCACCTATTATACCAACGCGTTTTCCAATATCGATCTTTTTGTTAAGATTCATGTTCATTAGAGCCTCTATTCCTGGTATTACACCTTTTATATCTTCTTCTCCTTTTATGTCAAGTTTTAAGGAAACATTAGCCCCTGTGGCAACAAACACAGCTTTATAGCCTTTTTCAAACAAGTCGGTTATGCTGAAATCTTTTCCGAGAGTGGTATTTGTTTTTATTTCAATTCCTGAACTTTTAATATAATCAATGTCTGCCTGAATTATTTTTCTTGGCAGCCTGTATTCCGGGATTCCTAAAGTTAACATGCCCCCGATTACATCTTGTTTCTCAAATATGGTAACTTCATATCCTTTTTGTGCCAGATAAAATCCACATGTTAATCCTGCAGGGCCTGAGCCTATTATTGCTATTTTGCTGTCTTTGTTCTTTTTTACCGGCTTAACTTTTGTTTCAAGATTATTTTTTAATGCATAATCTGTTACGAATCGTTTTAAATTTCTTATTGATATAGGCTCACCATTTTCACCGGCTTTACATTTTATCTCACAAGGATGGTGGCATACGCGTGCAAGAACTGAAGGAAGAGGATTATCTTTTTTAATTACTTCAATAGCTTTTTCATATTTCCCATTGGCAATAAGAGCAATATATACACAAGCTTCCGTTCCGATAGGACATGTATACTGACAAGCTGAAGAAATTATTTCTTTACAGGTTCCGGCAGTACATTTTTTCTTTTCAATATGGTCAATATATTCATTTTCAAAATAACGAATAGTTGCCAATAATGGATTTGCTGATGTTTGACCAAGTCCGCACATGGAAGCATCTTTTATTATCGGCCCTAATTCTTTCAGAAGGTCAATGTCTTCTTTCTTTCCGTTTCCTTCTGTGATATTGGTCAGAATTTCATTCATTCTTTTTGTTCCTTCACGGCATGTAGAACATTTACCACAGGATTCTTCCTGTAAGAAATTAGTGAAATATCTTGCAAGATCAACCATACAGGTATTTTCATCCATTACTATCATACCTCCTGA
>CAZEWB010000300.1:3436-5240 GCA_964515655.1 uncultured Bacteroidales bacterium | reverse complement strand
TAATCAAATGACTTTGTGGTAGTTTAAACCGGACACGAGTGAGTTACCAGTAATCAGTGATCACTGTATTACATGGGGTCAACATCAGCAATAATGGAAACAGACTTATACCCTTCCCGTGAATGTATGTAGTCAATCGTTTCTGTTATCGCCACACGGGCTTTTGCGGGATCGGTCTCGCGGCCGGCTTTTATCATTATCCGCCGGATATACAGGTTTTGTACGCGGGCAATTACGGGTTCCTCGGGTCCGAGCACACGGTTGCCGAATGATCTTCGGAGAATTTCAGCTAGTGCATTTGCCGCATCGCGCGCCTTTTCGGGCTTTGTGTGTTTAACGTCGAGATTTATAATACGGGTAAATGGCGGGTAGTGAAAGGTCTTGCGGCTCTGCAGTTCTTCATCGTAAAAAGCAATGAAATTATTTTCAATGACCCACCTTATAACTGCATGTTCGGGTTGCCTTGTCTGAATTATTACTTTCCCCTGTTTTTTGCGCCTGCCCGCACGCCCGCTTACCTGGGCCATAAGCTGGAAGCTGCGTTCCGATGCCCTGAAATCGGGAAATCCCAGCATGTTATCGGCATTCATAATTCCCACAAGTCCCACGTTATTGAAGTCAAGACCTTTTGAGATCATCTGTGTGCCTACAAGCACGTCAATTTTTCCTTCAGAAAAGTCGTGGATGATATTCTCGGCAGCCTTTCGTGTGCGCGCCGTATCGAGGTCCATACGATGAACTTTAATACCCGGCATCAGCAACTGAAGGTCGTCCTCTACCTTTTCCGTCCCGAATCCTTTGGTCTCTATTTCGGTGCTTCCGCAATTCGGGCAGTTGGCTGGAATACGGGTCTCATATCCGCAGTAATGACACAACAGTTTGTTAAGACGCTTATGATATGTAAGCCTCACATCACAGTTTACACATTCAGGAACATGGCTGCAGATATGGCATTCGATAAACGGCGAGAAACCGCGCCTGTTCTGAAAAAGTATGACCTGCTCGCCTCCGGAAATAGTTGCGCCCATAGCATCAACAAGGACTCTGGAGAAATGGCCGTGCATTCGTTTCCTTTCGGTCTCTTCCTTAATGTTCACGGTTATAATTTCGGGCATGAGTATTTCCCTGAAACGTGTGCTTATCTCTACCAGTCCGAATTTTTCCTGTTTAACATTATAATATGTTTCGAGCGAAGGAGTGGCTGTTCCCATCAGCACTTTTGCCCCGTGGATGCGGGCCAGCATGATGGCAGTATCTCTGCAATGGTATCGCGGAGCTGGATCGTATTGTTTGTACGTATTCTCATGTTCCTCGTCGGCAATTATCAGCCGGAGCCTTTTAAAAGGAAGAAAAACAGATGACCGGACACCAAGCACAATGTCGTAATCCTCGTCATTCAGGACTTTCATATATGTCTCGACCCTCTCGGCATCACTGAAGCGTGAGTGATATATTCCCACACGGTTGCCAAAGACCGCACGCAGCCTGTTTATGATCTGGCTTGTAAGAGCGATCTCCGGAAGAAGATAAAGGACAGAGCCGCCTGTTTTTATCACTTCGTTTATAAGGTGAATATATATCTCGGTCTTTCCGCTTGACGTTACGCCATGCAGCAACACGGTATCTTTTTTGTGGAACTGTGACCGGATCTCTTCAATGGCATTTTTCTGAACATCGTTAAGCGGATACGCATTCCTGACTTCAAAGTCGCCATTATCAAGTCGCCCCACCTCAACATCGTATTCTTCGAGTATCTGCTTTTCGATAAGTGAACGAAGGGCAGCTGAAGCGTCGGGAACTTTTT
>CAZEWB010000300.1:0-3426 GCA_964515655.1 uncultured Bacteroidales bacterium | reverse complement strand
TGTGTTGGGTGTGTTTGGTTTTTGTTTTCTTACCTTCGGTTTCAAGAGGACGTGCAAGAGAACAGAAGACAAGAAGAACATCGCTTTGTTTGGGCGCTTTGGAAAGATTCTGAAATACAAGATTAAGTTGTTCATTGCTATCGATATCCGGATTCAGTCCGATGTATTTTTCGTATTTGGGCGTATATTTCTCCGACAGGTTTTCCTCGATGGCAATGACCTTTTTTTCGACCAGGGATTTTATCACACTAAGGGCACTGTGTTCGCGGGCTATCTGCCTTAGTTTTTCAACAGTTATACCGGGATTATCGCACACGATGTCATAGACAAGGACTTCCTTTTCGCTGAGTTCGGGCGGGTCGTCATCAGGAGGCAATGCCACCACCACCGATTCGCTTTCGATCTTAAGACCCGATGGCAGGGCTGCTTTCATCACATCACCCATGTTGCACATGTAATACCAGGATATCCATTCCCAAAGTCTTATCTGATCGGGCATCACAACGGGATACTCATCAAGAACAGACAATATCTCCCTTGTGTCGAATTCAGGCTTGTTTTCATGAATGGAAATAACTATACCGGTATATATCTTTCGCTTACCTACGGGAACGAGCACCCGCATCCCGGTTTTAACAGTTTTGCGGAGACCGGCAGGCAAGCCGTAAGTAAGCAGTTTCGGCAGAGAAAGCGGAATAACTAAGTCGGCAAAGGTCATACTGGGGTTTAGACAAATTAATTTTGAAACTACTTTTTAATCAAATTACAATTAACAAATAAATCTCAATAACTAATGTTGCAAATTTTATTTGTTGCTACACTATACATTCAGGACATTAAGGACGTGTGGAAGAAAAGGATCCATTGTTTTATGAGCCTTTACTGCTTCTTCCAGGGGAACTGTTGTTATTACGCTGTGATTTAAGCCGATCATAACATTTGTTTTTCCTTCAAGAACAGCTTCAACAGCTGCTACGCCCATGCGGCTTGCAAGAAAACGGTCGAAAGCCGAAGGAGAGCCACCGCGCTGAACGTGCCCTAAGACAGTCACACGTACATCGTAGTTTTTTAACCTGTCGGCGTAGTGTTTAACGAATTCGTAAGCACCACCCTTTTCACCTTCGGATACGATAATAATGTTGCTTGATTTTTTCCTTGCGTTGCTGTTTTCGAGCATTTCGAAAAGTTGCTCGCGGTCTTCTTTTATTTCAGGAACAAGAACAGCTTCGGCCCCGCCTGCTATTCCGCAATGCATTGCAATAAATCCTGCGTCACGCCCCATGACTTCTATAATGAACATACGGTTATGTGAACTTGCCGTATCCCTTATCTTATCTATAGCCTCCATTACTGTGTTAAGGGCTGTATCATAACCTATAGTTTCATCTGTACCCCATATGTCATTATCAATTGTTCCGGGCAGGCCAATGCATGATGCGGGATACTGACGGCAAAGCTCCATAGCTCCGCGGAACGAACCGTCACCGCCGATAACCATCAGGGCATTAATATCATGTTTCTGCATGTTTTCCCAAGCGGCTTTCCGCCCTTCATCGGTTTTAAATTCAGCGCTTCGTGCTGTCTTAAGGATCGTTCCCCCGCGCTGTATGATGTTCGACACGTGGTGCGACTTCATTTCGCTGATCTGATCATTTATAAGACCGTGGTACCCATGTCTTACGCCATAAACCTTTAGTCCGTGAAAAATACCGGCACGCACAACAGCGCGTACGGCAGCATTCATTCCGGGCGAGTCGCCGCCTGATGTTAATACTGCAATGTTCTTGATCTTATTCATATCTGTAGTTTTTAATTATTTCAGCAATTTTTTCCATCAGCCATCTTGGCGTTGAGGTAGCGCCACATATTCCGGCAGAAGATACATCTTTGAAAAAGGTTTTCTGAATTTCCTCCGGCGATGAAACAAAAAATGTTCTGCTGTTCTCGTTCCTGCATATTTCATAAAGCGCCCGTCCGTTACTGCTGTTAGGTCCGCTTACAAAGATAATCACATCGTGTTTCTTTGCAAAAATTTTCAGTTCCTTAGCCCTGTTCGACACCTGACGGCAAATAGTATCATTTATGATAAGTTGTGACGGAACACTCATCCTTTTCCTTATCGCATCGGCAATTTCGTTGTATTTGTCGGGGTCCTTAGTTGTCTGTGAAAATACTATTACAGGTTTCGAAAAATCAATTTTTTCAATATCATCCATGCTGTTTATAACCATGGCCGTGTCGCCTGTCTGACCTACCAATCCGTTTACCTCTGCATGTCCCTGTCTTCCAAAGATCACTATCTGACTGCCGTTGTCGATGTTTTCATTATACCCTTTAAGAATTTTTTTCTGCAGACGCAGCACCACCGGACATGTTGCATCAATAAGGGTGATGTTGTTCTTTCTTGCTGTTTCGTAGGTCCCGGGTGGTTCACCATGAGCGCGGATAAGAACTGTTGCATTGCTGATCCGGTTGAATTCCTCAAAGGAAATAGTGACCAGGCCTTTCCCCGACAACCTGCTCAGCTCTACATTATTATGCACGATCTCCCCAAGACAATACAGTTTTTTGCCTCTGTCGAGCGCCTCTTCGGCTTTGCGTATCGCATTTACCACACCGAAACAAAAACCGGAACCGGGGTCTATTTCAACTTCCATTCATCTTTTTTTTAATGTAGCCGAGAGCTTCTTCAAGTTGTCCGCTCCTTGTAAGGTTGGTATTGTCTATCACATATGCATCACTTGCTTTCCTGAGTGGTGAGGCTTCGCGGTTTTCGTCAATAAAGTCACGTTCCTTAAGATTGGCAAGGACTTCTTCGAATGTTGTCTTAACGCTCTTTTCAGCTAATTCGGCAAGCCGCCGGCGGGCACGGACTTCGGGGTCTGCTGTCATAAATATCTTTACTTCGGCATCAGGGAATACCACTGTACCGATGTCGCGCCCGTCCATTACAATACGCTTGTTCTTCCCCATTTCTTTCTGAAGCGTTACCATACGCTCCCGGATAAATGGCAGTGCACTTACGGGGCTGACATGCGATGCAACTTCCGGCATGCGTATCTCTTCCTCTATATTCTTTCCGTTCAGGTATGTTTCATTGTTACCTGTTGACGGATTATATTGAAAACTTATGTTTATAGTATGCAGTGAATCCTCAATTTTTTTCTGATCGATTATACCGTCTTTTATTATTCCGTTATTAAGGCAGAACCATGTGACTGCCCTGTACATAGCGCCGGTATCAATATATAAATATCCCAGACTTTGGGCGATTTCACGGGCCAGGGAACTCTTTCCGCAGGAAGAATAGCCGTCTATTGCAATTATTATGTCTTTCATCCTAAATATTCATTGGTAAAAATAAAGGAATTTTTTTAATTATTTCCGGTATAATATTTAAAAAAACCACCAAACACACCCAACACA
>CAZEWB010000299.1:1864-5242 GCA_964515655.1 uncultured Bacteroidales bacterium | reverse complement strand
TGTGTTGGGTGTGTTTGGGTGTTGGTGTATCTTGAATAAAATTAAATAAAGGAAAGAATGTTCATAAATAAAATCTATACTCTATTCATATTTTTTTTACTTTTGTATTTATCAAACAAGAACGTTCCTTTCAAGTGTGAAAATTGATGAAAAATCCGTTTAGTGGCTTTTTAGGTGGTTAAGGATTTTGCATCTTTGTAATATACAGTAATTCAGCGGCATGGAAGACAAGGTTCGGGAGCCTTTCCCTCCGCAAACCGAAAAACCAACCCTGACGGCAACGTCAGGGTTTTTTATTTGATGCCGTTTCGTTGAAAACGTAGTTTTCATAAGAATAAGGCATCAAATAAAAAGGATATTTGCGAAGCAAATATGGTTTTTCGGGTTGCAAGGAACTCCCTCCGGGGATCGCGAGCGAGGTACGAAGCGAGCAATCCCGAATTCAGAATGAGAATGCCACCTCCGCACATGCTCCGGCGGACAAGGAGAGCGGAGGATGATTAAGATTAGGTTTAAGATTAGGAATTGGCGTGGGAAGCAATTATTTGTTTTTGGGGTTGCAAGTACTCTCTGCAAATGGATAAAACCTATTGAAAAAAAACTAAAGTTAACCAGAAAGCCACTCCGGGAATGGCAGAAAAAGATGATCTATGAGTTTTTGAATGACCTTAACAATCCGCGGCTACCTGCAGCCCCGGTTATCCTCATTCGAAATAAAATAATAACGAAAACCTGAAAGTTTTCTCAAGCGGATTACGCTGATCAACTACAATTAAATATGCAATATCGAATTGATACTTCTTATATTTTATACCGGCTCCAACTGTAAAAAATTTACGGTTCCCTTTTGTTTTGTCTTCCCAGAAAAAACCGGATCTCCCAAAATACATTTCCCTTAAGGATATTTCTGTCCCGAATGAATAGTTTATTTCCTTCATCTCTTCTTTAAATCCGCCAGGGGCATCGCTAAAGGACTGGAGCATTCCGGATAAAACAGGAACATCAGGGTTTTTACCGGCAAGAATTACCGGGTTTCCTGAAGGATCACATAAAGGGAGTCCGTTAGTGTCGAACTGATAAACAGGTGGGGTTGGTACAAGTAATTTTTTTATTTCGGCAAGAAATGTAATGGATACAGATTTGCTCAGAGGCATGGTCAAAGCAGGGCCCAGTCCAAGATTCGTGGGAATGAAATCTCTTTGATCTATCGAATCATTATACGATATCTTTGAGCCGATATTAGAAATGTTCAAACCGAAATTAAACCTGCTGTCATTGCCAGAAATTCTTATATTTTTAAAATAAAAAAATGAAATATCACAGGCAAGCGATGTCCCGTGTTTATAATGTGGAGTTTGAAAACCAATGTCGGAAAATATATAGCGAACAGCAGTTCCGATTGAAAATACATCCGAAAGTTTTCTCGAGAATGAAATATCAGATGAAAATTCATAGGGATAGTTTGTGCCGATAGGAATTCCACTTAAACCGGTATATGTGATTTCTCCAAGGGAAAGATATTTGAATGAAGCTGCAATACACCTGAGGCTGTCGAATTTATGGTAGCCTGAAAGGTAACCAATATTAATGTCGTTCACAAGAGCTCTCAGCCATGGCGTATATGAAAGAGAGACGCCGTTCCTGCCCGTATTAAAAACATATTTGGCAGGATTATATTGTTGTGAATTTGCATCAGGCGAACTGGAAACACCGGCATCGCCAAGACCTCCTGCCCGTGCATCGGGAATAATTGTTAAAAAAGGTACGGCAGTCGTTATTGTGTTAATATCACCTGCAGCTCCGGAATATTGGAATAAGGAATTATTTTGGGAAAAAGCTGTGGAAAAACCTAAGAATAAAATAAAGAAAACCGAAAAATGATTAATCATGTTGTTGATTTTACAGATCTGTTTTAAAGTCTAGTGTAAATTAACGCACCGCTGTATGTATTTAGTATACAGAGATACTGAAATACAATAGAAATGGAAGATATTTTCGGCCAAAGGAGGAATTATTCTACAAAATCTTGGAGATTTAGTAATTATAGTTACGTGTAAATTAATGTTTGAAATCTCCAAGATTTAGTACATAAAAAAAGCGGGCATCGCCCGCTTTTCATATGATAAGAAGATTTTATTCTGAATAAACTTCGAACTTGAATTCGGCGCTAATGTCTTTGTATATCTTAGCTTTTGCTTTGAAAGTACCTACTTCTTTAATGTTTTCGAGGTCGAATATTGTTATGCTTCTCCTGTCAACTATTATGCCTTCTTTTTCTAAAGCTTCGGCGATCTGGATTGTATTCACGGAACCGAAAATCTTACCTGTTGTACTTGTCTTTGCGGCAATGCGTACAACTTTGGACTCGAGTTTCTTTGCATGAGCAATAGCGTCGTTGCGGAGTTTTTCTTCTTTGTGAGCGCGCTGTTTAACGTTTTCGGCATGTACTTTTTTAGCCGAGGGAGTAGCGATAGACGCCAGTCCTTTAGGGATAAGAAAATTGCGTGCGTAGCCATCTTTAACCTTTACCAGGTCGTCTTTGTGGCCTATTCCCTGTACGTCTTGTTTTAGAATTATTTCCATAGAATTTGACCTCCTATTTTAATAAATCAGACAGATAAGGCAAAATGGCGATGTGACGTGCGCGTTTGATAGCGGTAGAAACCTTCCTCTGGTATTTCAGTGAAGTACCGGTAACGCGACGGGGCAAAAGCTTACCCTGTTCGTTAAGGAATTTCTTAAGGAAGTTGGGATCCTTGTAGTCAACATACTTAATGCGGCTTTTCTTAAAGCGGCAATACTTTTTCTTTTTTACCTCGAATGACGGAGGTGTCAGAAAACGGATATCTTTATCTACTGCCATAGTTTAAACCTCCTTCTTTTCCTTGTTTTTTTCACGTTTCTTCTCGTTGTATGCGATGGAGTGTTTGTCCAGTCTTACGGTAAGAAACCTGATGATGCGCTCGTCATGCTTCAGGTCTGTCTCGAATTTCTGGATAAAAGTGGTTTCGACTTTAAACTCTAAAAGGTTATAAAAGCCGGTGGTCTTTTTCTGGATGGGATAAGCTAATTTTTTCAGACCCCAATCCTCTTCATGGACTAGTTGCCCTCCGTTGTCCTGAAGGAGTTTTTTGAATTTCTGTACTGTTTCCTTCATCTGGGGCTCAGATAAAACGGGAGTTACAATGAAAACAGTTTCGTACTGGTTTACCATATGTTTAAAAAATTTTAAGGCTGCAAAGGTAGTAAATATTTATTATTCAACAAGCGGAATTGATAATTTTATAATAATATTTCCCGGTGATTTACTAGTTCTTTATTATTAAGCCCCAAGTCCAAAAATCCAAGCACCAAACCCACCCAAACACACCCAACACA
>CAZEWB010000299.1:0-1854 GCA_964515655.1 uncultured Bacteroidales bacterium | reverse complement strand
CTTGGAATTTGGGCTTGAAATTTGGGTCTTCAAGAAGCCTTAAATTCCAAATCTCAATTTCCAAATCACAAATAAATTCCAAATCCAAAATTTCAAAAAACAAACAAATTCCAATTTCGAAATCTTTAAATTCAAAACAAAGCTTACCCGACATTCCATCGTCCGACAACGTAAACTTTAGGAAACTACTGCGCATAAAGGAGGACATGGAATCGTCGGAAGGGGTCTTCAATAAGTCCCAAGCCCATAAATCCAAGCACCAAGCCCTGGGAAGACATTCCTTGGAATTTGGGTCTTGTGTCTTGGAATTTGGGTCTTGTGTCTTGAAATTTGGGTCTTCTATTGCGTAATCAGAGTTAAAATGCGTATGCCCTGATGTATCATCTAAGCAAATATCTTATACCATAGATTAAACCCTTATCCCCATCACCAGAATGTCATCTACCTGCTCTAGTTTTCCTTTCCAGTCGTTGAATTCCTTTTGGGCTAGTTCCCTTTGAACATGCATGGGCTGGTCCTGAATGCCAAGGAAGAACTCCTTCATGCGCGAATATTTGTATTTTTTTCCGCCGGGGCTTTCGCCACCAAACTGGTCGGCAAAACCGTCGCTGAATAGTAAAAATGTGTCGCCGGGCATAGTCTTAAAGGAATAATTTCTGAATTTACGCCGGTTTTCAACAGCTCCGATAGGTTGTTTGTCGCCCTTGACTTCAAAAAGCGCAAGTGTTTCATTCTCCATGTTGGGACTGATAAGTTCGTTTTCCGGGTCGGTAAGGTTCTCTTTTTTGCGGACAATATAGAGAGGATTATTGGCGCCGGAGAATTCAATTGTTTTTTCCTTTATATTCAATGCACAAAGAGCGATGTCCATACCATCTTTGATATCAGTTTTGTCCGACTGACGCAAAGTATCCACCACGGCATCATCAAGGTGATCGAGAATTTCAGAAGGTTTCTTTGTTTTATGAACCTTTACAGCCATATTTAACCCATTACTGCCTACTATGCTCATGAAAGCGCCGGGTACTCCATGACCTGTGCAGTCTACAGCTGCGAAAAGAAGTGTGTCTTCAAAATGATCGAACCAGTAGAAGTCGCCGCTTACAACATCTTTGGGCATATAAAGAATGAAATAGTCCTTAAGATGACTGTTGATAAAATCATCAGGCGGAAGTGTAGCTACCTGTATCCTTTTTGCATAATGAATGCTGTCCATTATTTCCTTTTTCTGATGATTCATAATAGCCATCTGCTCTTTGATCTTTTCATGCTGTTTGGCTATTTTATCTCCTTGCTTCATCAGGAACTGACTCTGGGTCTCAAGTTCGTCACGTTGCGATTTGACCTCTTCGTTTTGCTGGTTGAGCATTGAATTCTTCTGCTCGATCTCAAGTTTCTGTTTGGTCAATAAAGCGTTGGCTTTCTTTTTATTCCGGTAGTTGATGTAAATAAGAACAATAAAAGCAAGCGCAAGCCCAAGCCCGGCAAAGGATATATTGCGCATAATGCGGGCCTGTTTGATCTCTTCTGCCTTAAGTGCATCTTTCTTTTCCTGCTCTAATTTCTGAAGTTCCCGTTCCTTTTCGAAAACAAACTGCATTTCGAGTTCTGTCTGCTTCTGGGTCTGGGCCTTGCTGAACAATGAGTCGCCGCTTACCTTAAATCTTACATGGTAAGTGTAGGCTTTTTCGAACGATTTGTTTTCAGCATATATTTCTGACAATAGTCCGAAGCATTTATTCTGAATATCGAGCGATTTTATTTCACTTGCAACTGATTCGGCTTTAAGAAGGCTTCTTTCGGCTATTGTCAGAAATATATGCTGAAAACAAAACACCAAACACACCCAACACA
>CAZEWB010000298.1:0-5245 GCA_964515655.1 uncultured Bacteroidales bacterium | reverse complement strand
TGTGTTGGGTGTGTTTGGGGGTCTTGTTAAAAGGCATATTATCTTTTGAAATATTTATATATTAAATCGATTATAAAAGACTGCTCTTTACTATTAAGTTCAAAAAACAGAGGTAGCCTGATTAATTCTTCGGAATACATAACGGCATTTGGCAAAATCCTTCCATCGTGTTTGGAATAATAGTATTCTGAAAGATGTAATGGCAAATAATGAAAAACCGATAAAACGCCTCTGTTATTTAAGTATTTTAATAAATTTTCCTTTTCTTTTTTATTATTTAGAATTACGTAAAAAATATGACCATTGTGAGTAGCGTAATCAGGAATATAAGGTAGACGCAGATATCCTTTATTCTCAAGGTTTTTAAGGGCCTCGAAATATTTACCCCATTGAATCAATCTTTTTTGTTGAATTGATTTTATTGATTTAAGTTGGGCATACAGGAAAGCAGAGTTAAGTTCAGAAGGTAAGAATGAGCTACCAATGTCAACCCATCCGTATTTGTCAACTTCACCACGCCGGAATGCAGTTCTGTTAGTTCCTTTTTCCCATAATATTTCAGATCTTTTTTCGAATTTTTCATCATTTATTATAATCATGCCCCCTTCTCCGCATTGTATGTTTTTGGTTTCGTGAAACGAAAGACATCCCAAATGCCCGATACCACCAAGAGGTTTTTTTAAATAATAGCTGTCAATTGCCTGGGCAGCGTCTTCAATTACAATCAAGTTATGCTTATTTGCTGTTTCAACAATAACATTCATATTACAAGCTACTCCTGCATAATGTACCACAACAACTGCTCGTGTTCTGGGTGTGATTAGCCGTTCAATCGACCCTTCATCAATCCCGGGGTGATCATTACGACTATCCGCAAATACTATCTTTGCTCCCTGCCGAACAAAGGCTAAAGCTGTTGAGACAAAGGTAAAGGAGGGCATTATTATCTCATCTCCCGGGTTAATATTAATAAGGAGAGCCGCCATTTCAAGAGCGTCTGTGCAAGAAGTAGTCAATAAACACTTCCTGAAACCATATTTATTTTTGAACCAGAGATGACACCTTTCTGTAAATTTCCCGTTTCCGGAAATATGGCCATTTAATACCGCTCTATTAATATTTTCGAGCTCCTTACCAATTAGGTGTGGTTTATTAAACGGGATTTTGTGCATTGAAAAATGAGGTTATAAAGAGATTACAGCTAACATCTGAATTCCAACGGCTCCGCCGGAGTATTTTTTTTCTAAATCAAAAAAAACCTTGTTTATTGGATTTGAATACCCCGGGTAACTATTATAATCAGTAATGATCTCCCTGAGCAAGCGACTTCCAAAATAATATACTGAACTAAAGTCAATATAATTGACATTATAACTATTTTCCTTTAAAAAAGAAGTTAGTTTCGAGGTTTTTAAATACCGGTTGAAGTCGTGCTCGACCAATGGAGCTAATCCAAAAATATGACGTACTGCATTTAGTTTGGTTAAAGGTTCCCAAAATGCTTCGGAAAAAATCACGCAACCGCCTTTTTTTGTAACACGAATACATTCATTAATCCCCCTTATCTGATCCTCCCAGCTTGGCAGATTAATTAATACTCTTGTCGTATATGTCAAATCAAAGGATTTGTCTGAGAATGGAAGTTTTCTTATGTCAGCAACAATAAAATCAATTGTACTTTTTGTGTAAAGATTTCTTTTAACATCCAGAGCATTAAAAATCATTTCTTCAGAGTAATCAACGCCTGTAATATTAATTTTTCTTTTCTTATATTGTTTGAACGTGGAGTATCCGTTGGCACATCCCACATCAAGCACACACATGCCTTTTCTGATATATTCAGAAATATTGTCTATTTCAAGATCTATTGCATAATTATCTCCCCAGGATGCCCAATGCGAGTCCTTAAACATCAGGGCGTTTTTCTTCCAATGTTCTTTTGTGAAATCATTCATTAACAATGTCTTTAATGATATAAAGAGGTCTTTGTTTGGTTTGGTTAAAGATCTTTCCAATATAAAGCCCGGTTATTCCAATTGAAAAGATTATTATTCCACACAAAAACCATAATGAGAGAATTAACCCTATCCACCCAGAAATTTGAATATTATCAGTCATAAAAATAAAAGCGGCATATATACAGGCAATAAAAGAAAGCAAAGAAATAAAAAGTCCAAATTTCATAATTAATTTAAGGGGTCTTTCGGAGTTTAGAATAATAACATCAATCCCGATATTAATGAGTTTAGAATATGAATAGCTGCTTTTACCATTAATTCTTGCAGAGTGATTTACAAGAATTTTTGTTCCATTATATCCAACCCAGTTTAAAAATGTGGGAAACCATCGTATGCTATCTTTAACCTGTAGAATAGAATTGATTACTTTTCGATTGTAAATTCCAAAATTTGAAATAGAACTATCCCACTTCTCTTTTGTAATTATTGAGAATGTCCAATGAAATAATCTGGAAAGAAATCTTTTTAATAAAGTATCGTTTCTGACAGATCTTTGTGCTAATACATAATCGTAACCATCTTTGGCTTTATCATACAATCTAATAATTTCTTCAGGTTGATCCTGTCCATCACAATCCATTATTACAACCCATTCTCCTTTAGAAAAATCCAATCCCGCGGTAATCGCGTTGTGTTGACCGAAGTTTCTTGATAAATTGATTCCCAAAACTGAGTTATCTTTTTTTGCAATTTCAGATATCAAATTCCAGGCATTATCAGTGCTTCCGTCATTCACCATGACAATTTCATAAGACGCTGAAAATTCAGAGATACAATTCTTTAAACGAATATATAATTCCATTAATGTATCGCTACAACCATATACGGGAATTACAACAGAAATTATGGGATTTGAATCTGACACCATATTTATCGCAAATATAAATCTAAGTTTTTAAAAGAGCAATATTTATTACTCATTGTATTGGAAATAATTATAATAAGAGTTTTTTTATCCCCCCACTTTTTTAAAAATTGGAAAATAAACCATAAAAAATATTAGGTCAAATAAAGTTTCTATTTTCGTATTTTTGTGTAAATTTACAGATATTCTGCATTTAACAGAATTTTAAGTAATTTGCAACATGAGGCTGTCCTTAATTATAATCTTTGTTTTTGCAGTTTTTCTGTCAAGAACTATGGGGCAAACTTATACGCTTCCCGGCCTTACAATGTGGCTGAGATCCGACAGTCTTGTAACATATGATACTGTAAACAGGGTTGCCCTTTGGCAGGACGCAAGCGGCAACAATAATAATGCTCAGCAAATAAACGTAAATGAACAGCCGATATTTACTGACAGTATTGTGTTATTGAACAACAAACCGGTCCTTCGTTTTGACGGGGCGAATGATTTTCTGCAAATAACGGATAATTCCACACTGGATTTTACAAGCGAATTCACAATTATTTTTATTGCCAAACAGGACATCCTGGCATCCGACAAAGCATTTATATGCAAATGGGATTACGGAACTCAGAGTTCATGGGCGGTACAGTCGGGGCCAAATAGTGGTATAACAACATTTGTTGCATCTACTTTAACAGATATAGGAATAAATAATGTTCAAACAACCAACACTTCTCTCGATCTGAACAAATATTGTATATTCACAATAAGATACGACGGCAGTTTGACAAATGAAAACAGGGTTAAGATATATGTTGATTCTTTATTTTCCGCCACTAGTACATCTAATACTATTGTTACTTCATTAATAAATAGTACGGCAGATATCAAGATCGGTACTTTTAGTGGCCTAAGTAGATTTTTCAATGGCGATTATGCTGAAATACTTATGTATAACAGATCTTTATCTGAGGCAGAGCGTATGCAGACAGAACAGAATCTTCGTTACAAATATGCTCCTTCTGTTGACCTGGGTCAGGATATTCATTCTGGCAACTTTTGTCCTGTAACTATTGATGCCGGAGAAGGATTTGTGAATTATGTGTGGAGTACAACAGGTCTTATTCCGGGAGATACGCTTGATACTCTTGTGGTAACACAGCCCGGGACTTATTCGGTAACAGCTACTGATGTCTTTGGATTTACCTCCGTGGATTCTGTAAATGTTTTTTTTCCCTTCAACGGTTTCAACGATACCATCCTTTGTTTCGGCAGTTCTTCGGAAATGAACGCTCTGCTTGACAGCAGTTATGATTTCCTCTGGTCTACGGGTGATATTGATTCAGCAATAACTGTTACTGACACGGGTCAATACTGGATAATGATAACCGACTTACTTACTTGTTCTTATTCGGACACTTTTAAAGTATTAATAGATTCCTTTGCAGTTACTACAACCCTTGGCCCGGATAGTACTTCTTTTTGTTCCGGTAACAGTATTTCTCTTGCCAATGGAGCTTCATCTGCAGATCAGTATTTGTGGTCGGACAGTTCATCTGAAACTTCTCTTTCAATTCTGATTTCCGGCGATTACAGCCTAACCGTAACCAATGATCTTGGATGCATAGCCATTGATACTATTCATGTTGATATAACCGGAACCGGTCCGTATGTTGATTTTATTGCAGATACAGTATGTCTGGGATCGCCGACTACATTTACGAATTTATCTGCAGTATCAGATTCTGTGATCTGGGATTTCGGAGATAATGATACCTCGGCTTTGGTTACCCCATTGCATACTTATGATCTTCCCGGGACTTATCCTGTTGAATTAACCCAGTTCCAGAGCGGCTGCCCAAATACCATTCAAAAGGATATTGTTGTTAAAGCAATTCCTCAATCCGATTTCAGTTTTGGCCAGGCTTGTATTTATATGCCGGTATTCTTTACAAATCTCTCTGTTGCAGATGCTGGAGATTCAATTGTTTCGTTTCTCTGGGATTTTGACGGTCTGGCTACTTCAACAGATGAAAATCCGTCGTATTACTTTACAGGCGGAGGAACACACTCTGTTTCACTAACAGTTATTTCTTCAAATCAATGTACTAGCGAAATTATAAAACAGATTAGTGTTGATACGACAGCATTAGCGTCCAATATTTCATTGATATTTCCGTCAAATAACTCAATTATTTCAGATACAAACATCAATTTTATATGGGAGGGGATAAATGCAGTAAATTATATTTTTCAGTTGTCAGACAATGCTTCGTTCGCCCTCCTTTTGCTTTCCGATACATTGAATCAATCACAAAAAAGTTTAAGTTTAACCTTAACCAATTATCAGATACTATATTGGAGGATAATAGGTATA
>CAZEWB010000297.1:0-5254 GCA_964515655.1 uncultured Bacteroidales bacterium | reverse complement strand
CTCATGCCCCCCTCAACTTCGCGCTTCGTGCTCCTGACTTCCCACACTTTTAAATAAACTACCTGATAATCCTGTAAATCGGTGTAATCCGTGTCAAAAAAAATACAGTTTTATATTTACGTATTCTTTACTAATTTAGCTAAGTGTTTTGATATGATATTTCAGAAATTCATAATTAGCGCTGCCTCTCTCGGCATTCATCCCCGCGAAAAGATCATTATTGCTTTAAGCGGTGGCGCCGACTCGGTCGTATTGCTCAACCTTCTTATCAGGTATGGGGCTGTTCCTGTTATTGCACACTGTAATTTCAGGCTGAGGGGTGATGAGTCAGATGGTGATGGAAAATTAGTACGTGATCTTGCAAGGAAATACAAAGTCCGTATTTATGTAAAGAGGTTTAATACAGAAAACGAAGCTTCAGAAAGAAAACTATCAATTCAGGAAACCGCAAGGGATCTGCGCTACGAATGGTTCAACAAATTATCAGAAAAACTTAAGATCAGCAAAATTGCAGTTGCACACAATGCCGGGGATGTTGCCGAGACTTTCATGATAAACCTGATGCGTGGTACCGGCCTTAATGGCCTGAGTGGAATTCCTGCAAAAAGCGGGAAAGTGGTCCGCCCACTGTTGTTTGCAGAGCGGACGGAGATCGAGGCTTATGCTGTGCAACACGGTCTTGAGTACAGGATTGATTCTTCGAACAAAAGCGATAAGTACCTGCGCAACCGGGTAAGGAATGAACTTTTTCCATTGATGAACGGAATACGTCCCGGTGCTGTCTGCAAGATAACTGAAACTGCAGACCTTGTCAGTTTATACAGAAAGTTCGTTGAGGAAGTGATAAAAGAAAAGGCAAAAGGAATAGTTAAGCAGCTCGGACAAAAAACAGTTTTCAAACGCAAAGAACTTGCATCATTTTCGCAACCATTGCTGTTGCTGCATCATTTTCTTTCACCTCTCGGATTTACAACAGACTCTATATCCCGCCTTGCCGTTAATGAAGGTATTCAACCGGGCAAAAAGTTTTTTTCGTCAACTCATGTGCTTACAATATCGAGGAGTCAGATTATTGCAGAACCAAAACGATCTGCTGATAGCGGCATTCTGACCATTACAGGCAAGGGTGAATATGAATGGAACGGTTTTGTCTTTAAAGTTGAACTTTGTAAAACCAGCATTCCTGAGAACGGTAGCGATAAAGTTCTGATCGATGAAGCCATCACAGAATTGCCCTGGACGATCAGATCCTGGCAACCCGGAGATAAAATGAAACCATTCGGACTTAAGGGCAGCAAGAAGATCAGTGATCTGCTTACAGATGCTTCTGTTCCTTCTGATATTAAATCACTGTGGCCGGTGCTGATTCAGAAAAGCGAAATTATCTGGTTGCCCGGTATAAGAAGTTCCGAAAAACTGAGAGTTAGAAAATGGTCGGGCAGGGCATGGCGTATTACTTGTATAACTGATGATAAGCAAAAAGACAGTGAATAAGTCCCAAGATCAAAGACCCAAGATCCAAGCCCCAAGGGACAACTCCCTTGGAATTTGGGACTTGAAATTTGGAATTTGGGATTTTTTTCACACAAGAATTTATTTACGTAGCATAAGTTGTATAAACCCCGAAATATGAACAAAGATCAGAAGAACAGCAGGTACGAAAGGTTGTATAAGCAGATAGCAGAGCAACTGAAAAAATCTGACTTTTATCTTTCGCATATGGCTACTGTTGCAGCAATTCTCCATAATAAAATGGATTATTTTTTCTGGACAGGCTTTTACATTATTAATAATGGTGAACTTCTGGTCGCACCATATCAGGGTTCTCTTGCCTGCCAGAAACTGGCAAAAGATACCGGTGTCTGCTGGGCTGCTATAAATCAGCGAAAAACCATTGTTGTGCCTGATGTAAATGAGTTCCCCGGACATATCGCCTGCGATTCCCGTTCCCGCTCGGAAATTGCTGTGCCTGTTTTTTCCGCAGATGGCAATGTCGTTGCAATTCTGGACGTCGATAGTAAAGACCTTAATTCTTTTGATGAAGTTGATGCAATGTGGTTAGAGAAGATAGCGGGGTTGGTGAAGATGTAGGTTCCATTCCGGATTTGTTGCCAATGTTAAAGTTTTATTTAAAAAACATTTTGGAAACACTGCAAAATATTTTATATTTGTAAATGGAAAGGTTGTATAAATCTTTTAAATGCATTAAAATAATGAAAAACACTAACAAGCCGATAACCTGTTGTATTACAGCACGTATATCTTTTCCCTTAGTTCAACCTAAGGTCAATATAACATCAACTCGTTGATGTTATCGGCTTATTACCAATAAGCTATAAAAAGAAACAAAAAGACGAAAGTATAATATGAATCAGAATCTCCTTTATAAAATATTAATAATATTAATTGCCTCATCTTTAAATTGCAAGGCCCAGTATTCTATTTTGCGCTCTTTTGGTTGTGCTTATGGTTCTGGGTACTCTCCTGGTGGAATTGACAATGGTTTTGTTTCAGATGGGACATTTTTATATGGAATTGCAAAATTTGGTGGGACAGCAGGAAATGATTTAGGTGTAATAATTAAAATGGACATGGATAGCAATAATATAACATATATACATGAATTTTGTTATGGTGATTCAATTGGGTATCGTCCTTATGGTTCTTTACTATTATCAAATGATACCTTATATGGTGTAATTACTAACGGCGGGACATATGGAATGGGAGCAATTTTTAAATTGAAAACAGATGGTTCTGGGTTTAATAAAATATTCGATTTTAAAGATACTACAACGGGGATAAAACCTGAGTCTCCATTAGTTCTTCATAATAATATTTTATATGGCAAAACGTGGGGTGGCGGTTGGATAAGTGGAAGTTGTCTTTATAAAATTAACAAAGATGGTTCAGGGTTTGGTCAATTGAGGATTTTTAATACACCATTTGATCCTTTGACTGGGAATATAGTAATAAAAGGAAATATTTTATATGGCATGACTGAAAATTGTATATTTAAAATAAATATTACTGATACTACATATAATGAGTTATATTATCAAACAAGTTTTAGGCCCAGAGGAATAATAGTAACTGATAGTATAATTTATGTAGTCTCTCTTAATGGAGGAATTAATGGGTTCGGAAACATATTTAGTATGAATTACGACGGTTCCAATTATCAGACAATATTTGATTTTTCTAATAATGTGTTAGGTTATCACCCTTCAGGTAATATTTGTTTATTTGACAGTACGTTTTATGGATTTGCTTATAATGGTGGAAAATATGGAAATGGTGTAATCTATGAAGTTAATATTAATGGAACAAAATATAAGAAATTATTTGATTTTTATTCGTCACAGGATGTCACCGGTAAGTGTCCTGATGGTTATTTGTATTATAATGACAGTTCTTTATATGGTCTGACTTATATGAGAAAAAATACTTGTTATGGTGGAAATATTTTTAAATATAGACTAGGAAGGCAAATACAAACAAGTAACATAACATTTTCAAACATTACATCAAACAGTGTTAATATTTCTTGGCAAAAAGGAAATGGTACAAAGCGTTTAGTTTTAATTAAGAAAGGGACAAGTCCTATTAATATTCCTATTGACTATAATGATTATCCATTATATTATTATCCCTATCCAATTGGCTCTCTTGATACAAACATTATTTATTGCGTATACAAAGATACTGGTTCCTTTGTTACGATTAATAATTTAGTGCCAGATACAATATTTTCCGTTCATTCATTTGAATTCTGGTATATAAAAAATGGAACCTTACCAATATATTGTGATTATGATACAATCTATAATCCTGCTACCTTTAATACATTAACATCAACAATAAATAATAAAATTTCATTTGACAATGATTTTATAATCTTTCCAAATCCTGTAATCGACTTCTTGACTATTCATAATAAAGCTAATTTAATTAATTATAGTATTGAAATAAGTAACGAAATAGGGCAAATAATTTATAAGAACAAAGGTTGCAAATCTGACCAGCAAATTAATACTAAATATTTTCCTAAAGGCGTGTATATTATAAAAATACTAATAAACAATAATACCTTTATTGAAAAGGTAATTAAAATATAGCCCAACGGTAACACCGTGCAGAACTATATTGGGCGGCGGGCACATTATGACACTTATGAAAATATTGAAAAAGCTGTTCAACTTGACAGGTCGGGAAGTTTCAATCGCCCAATATAGTTCTGCATTCCAACGTTACAGGCAAGTTCATGAGAAGCATAACATACACAGACATCAAAGTTTAATTAACACTTATATAGACAGTCATACATGACAATTGACATGAAATAAAAGAAACCACATTATTTTTGTATTTTTGCAATATCCAATAAGATTAATTTTATGAAGAATCTTTTCACATTTATATTTCTAACTGTCAGCGTAAACCTTTTTGCCCAGTCCGGTTGGTATGCCGCTTTTCCGGGAGACACTTTGTTGCTGAATGTAAGCGGACACACCGGCACTTTGCAATGGCAGGAAAGCACCGACAGCACAACATGGGCGGATATATCAGGGGCCACAACAACACCGTGGCAGGTTTTAACAACAGCAAGTCCAACGAATAAAAGACATTTCAGGGCAGTTATTTCAGATTCTATTTGTCCAAATGCAACGCCATATTACAGCAGTATTATTAATCAAAAAATACTTGATAGTACAGATCAGGTTCAGATTGGGACCTTTTTTCACGGTGGCATAGTTTTTTATATTGATAGTGTTGGCAATGGCCTTATTGCTCCTCAGTCCGATCAGAGTCCGTCAAAACAATGGGGATGTAATGGCACATCAATACCGGGCGCTTTAAGTGATACTAATGGAGCTGCAAATACCCTTGCAATAGTGACCGATTGTCTTACACGACCGATTGCTGCCAGTATATGCGATACATTAACACTTAACGGATACACCGACTGGTATCTGCCTGCAAAGGTCGAACTGAATTATCTGTTTCAAAAACGATACATTGTAGGTTCTTTTCTTACAACCGGCAATTACTGGTCCAGTACAGAAATGATCGTTGGCCAGGCCTGGGCTCAGAGTTTCCTGAACGGAATGCAACAACCTGTTCTTAAAATGCAGGGAAATCGCGTCAGAGCCATAAGAACTTTTACTTCATCGGATAGCCTTGTAATAACAAATGCATATGCAACTGTCACTAACCAGCCTGTTGCAACCACAACCCAAACACACCCAACACA
>CAZEWB010000296.1:0-5281 GCA_964515655.1 uncultured Bacteroidales bacterium | reverse complement strand
AGATAATGTTGGTGAATAACTTTTTTATTCAACACCTCAAAATAGTATTTAGCCGCATTCTTAAAATTTTGCCGTTTGGTTTAATTTTTATACTTTTGTATTCAACTTTGGGGTATTAGCTCAGATGGCTAGAGTACTTGCCTGGCAGGCAAGGGGTCAAGGGTTCGATTCCCTTATACTCCACCAAAAGCCCGTTCAGGGCTTTTCTTTATGGGATTTTGTTATTGCACATAAAATCCAGACCTGCCGAAAAAAAAGTTGGTTCAACAGATAATGTTGAAAATCTAAAACTTGTATGCTAAATGATTATTTAAAAAAACTACTGTACCTCTATAAACTTAAAAGGAAGTTTACATAATAGTTTAAACTCTTCGCCTGCACTGAATATCTCATCATCGTCTTTATTGTAAAACCAGTTGATCATGACATTACTTCCTGCTTTGGCAACGCCTTCGAGTTTTTTGAAAACTTCCATAACGCACTTCGAAGAACTGGAATTAAAATATTCAAGTTGCATGTTTACAACCGTATTTGCCTGTTTTAACTCAGCATACTTCATTATCCAATCAAAAATAGGGTTATAGAAATCAATCGAATTTTCAGGAATCGACCTGCCTTTGAGCTCTATAAGTCCCTTATTTGCATCAAAATAAACAGTTGGTGTCTTTGCTGTTCCGTTAATGATTAATGGTTCCATAACATTTAAATTTGAAAACATAAATATACATAACCAAATTGATTTTTCCTAAAAAAATCTGATATTTTTTACTATTTATTTTAAATCCTGTTATTAAAAAAGGTCAGACTTTGTACGTCAGTAGCGATTGCAGCGCATGGTTAATAAATTTATGAACTCAACGTGGAATACATCCCAAAATTGTTTTTAATTGTCACCTGTTTTAAGGCATTACAGTAAATGGCGTCCAGTAACCAGTGGACTTTCCTAAGAACATTAAAGCTACACTATTCCCTTACTGATCACTGATTACTGATAACTGTTCCCAAACGTTGTAATACTAATTACTTACCCCCATTAGCTTCCCACCATCTCTTCCATTTTGCAAGGAAGTCTTGCATGTCCTGAGGTAAAGGCGAATCAAAAAAAACTTCCTTCCCTGTTCGCGGATGTTTGAACCCAAGGCTTTTTGCGTGCAGTGCCTGGCGCGGAAGTATTTCGAAACAATTTTTTATGAACTGTTCGTATTTGCTGAAACGGTTTCCTTTTATTATCTCATTTCCGCTATATACGGTATCGTTGAAAAGGGGATGGCCTTTCCATTTCATATGTGCGCGTATCTGGTGCGTGCGACCGGTTTCGAGCCTGCATTCCAGGATTGAAACGTAACCAAGGCTTTCGATGACTTTATAATGTGTAACAGCGTGTCTGCCCTGAGAACCGTCGGGGAATATATCCATGCGCAAGCGGTCGCGCAGGCAGCGCCCGATATTGCCGGTTATAGTCCCTTCCTTTTCTTCGAAAGTTCCCCAGACTATGGCCTGGTATGTGCGCTTGCAGGTATGTTCGAAGAACTGGCGCGCAAGTTTATTCAGCGCTTTCTCATTTTTTGCGATAACAAGAAGACCTGATGTATCTTTATCTATCCTGTGGACAAGTCCCGGGCGTTGCGTGCCGTCTTCGAAACCGGGCTGGTCTTTCATGTGAAAGAGTAAAGCATTTACGAGCGTGCCATAATAGTTGCTCTTTCCGGGGTGAACCACCATGCCGGGTTGCTTGTTCACAATGATAATATCCTCGTCTTCGTAT
Organism: uncultured Bacteroidales bacterium; assembly: GCA_964515655.1. Lineage (GTDB taxonomy): Bacteria > Bacteroidota > Bacteroidia > Bacteroidales > GWA2-32-17. Next base: position 3,516 of record CAZEWB010000296.1, on the reverse strand, counting down.
TCAATATTTATCGGGATGTCCTGCGGGATAAGGTCTATCTCTATAGGTGGAAATGGCAAAACGACAGAGATCGTGTCGTTAGGCTTTACCCTGTAATTAGGTTTTACCGAAACATTATTTACAAGAATATTGCCGGCATCGGCAGCGTTATGTATCCTTGTTCGTGAAATTCCCGACAGTTTATTAGTAATGTACTTGTCAATACGCAGCAGTTCCTGCCCTTTGTCTACAACAAACCGGTGATGTTCATATAATTCCTGCTGTTCTTCGTTTTGTCCGGGAATAAAATCGTCGCTTTCAGCCATAGGTTATTTCTGAATGACAATTTTCTGAGTTATACATCTGCCGTCATACAAAACGGAAACCATATATATGCCATTTTCGAACGGCGAGGTGTCGATACCATCATTTTTATAAGGACCGGAATATAACCGGCGTCCCTGAAGGTCTGAGATCTCGACCATGCAATCCGTTTCATTATCAGTTCTGATGAATAACCGGCCGTTATTGGGATTGGGGTACAAAACTAAACTTTCGTCACTTTCATTACCCGGGACAGGCAGGTACAGCGTTGAACTGAAAACAGGGCGCATCATCAGTGAGCCGTCGTAAGGACATACTTCCCAGGCTCCGCTTATGTTGTAAAGGATATTCGTCCTGTTGTTATTGTTCGCGTCAAAGCCGATATTGAGCAGGTCGGTAGTAGTTTGTTTCCATCCGATGTAGAAAGTGTCAACAATATATTGCGGAGTGTCAAGAGGGTAATAATGAAACTTGTACATTCCTTCTTCGTAATCCGGCATCTGGCCTATCATTTCGTGAACGTTCGAGTATGGTCTTCCTGCGTAGTTATTCCATAATTCAAGGTAAAAATATTTTTGGCTCGCATTGGAAACGGTCTGGTTGAAGAACATGTATATCCCGCGCAAAGTATCGGGTTTTGCAGTAACAAAACGATATGCTAACAATGAGTTCTGTGTGCCGATTCCGCCGAGACCGAATCCGTTTTCGGCCGTCCCGTCATCATATGCATAGTAAAGCTTAAAGTACTGATCCTGAATAATTGTATCGTTGTTCCCGAAGAACAGAAGGTTTTGCGAGAGTCCGCCGTTAACAACAAATCGGGCATAAAAATGAGCCGAATCGTCCTGTGTGGCAGTGAAAAAGTTTGTCGTAACAGGAAATTTTGCTGTATCATCGCTGTAAGGCATAATGTTCTCGCTGCCGGGATTCGGGTTGAACACAAGATCAGTGGGATAGAGAAAGACATTCACATTACGCAGTACGTCTTACCCGAGATAGCTGAGATTCCTGATCGCAAATCTTATTGTGTCTTCCATTATCGAAGGAACTTCCTTGAAATGTTCCCACGGGACCATAGTATAATTTTTAAGGAATGATACCCTCTGGTCTGCAAGGGTCACGTCATCGGGAATAGTATCGGAAAAGGTCCGTCCCCTGTTCAGATATATATAATCTATATTCCAGTAATCGCAGTTATTGTTCCAGCTTGGATTTGTCGTTCCGCCGGTACTGACATAACTGTAAAACCTGAAGCGGAACTCATGCACAAGGTATTCAGAACTGGCAATAGGGATCATCACCTGTTTGAAGTCATGAAGCGCTGTGCCGGCCGCTTTCCATACGTTTACCCAGTCAAGATCGCTGGTATAGAACTCCAGAATAAGTGAATCGGCCGCTTCGGGTGCATTTTCAGACGATCCCTGGGGCTGATAGTAAAAACTCAGGTAAACCGAATCGGCAGGAGAATAATCAAAGGTATAATAATAAGGAATGGGGACGTAGCCGGTGCTATCAAGATAATAGAGGCCGGAATTTGCATCAATTAAGAAGGAGTCAGGCGGAATGTGCATTATGTAGGTAATATCCATATCAATATTAAAGGTTGTGGGAGAACTGTTGCAGTTATGAGCTAACCCTGAAACGTACCAGAGCGAATCGGAAGGGAGATATTGATCTGAAATAGTATCGTAGAAGATCAGTTCTGAGGTAGAGATCGAAATAGGGTTTTTAATGGTATAGTTGCCCAGATTGATGTACTTGCTTGTAAGAAAATCTCCCACAGACTCGTTCTGCGACAAGGTCGGGTATAATTCGCCACTCTGATTCAGAGCGTCAAAAGTAGCAACGCCGGCAGATGGCGGGTGAACTGAGAAAGATCTGTTCACAAAGACAAAGTTGTCAGCCCAGAATTCGCCGGAAGGGTATGGACCCTGATATGAAAAATCTTCAAAGAAGGGGAGCGACAAAGTATCTGTCGTTGTTTTTACAGGGAAATTATTTTCCTGCAGATATTCTTTAATTACTCCATTCCCGTTAATGCCGGTAAGATAGATCTGTGCATCTGCCCGGATACCTGACAGCAGAAGCATAATTACAAATATGTACTTATTCAATTTCTTCATTTGGTTTTTCGTTTTCGGCCGTCGGGATCAGGTCAGCATCTGTCGTAAGCCATAGATCAACATAAGTTCCGAGGGAACCCTGGTTCTTGGAATCAGCTTTCGGATACTGTTTCCAGACTTTCGCCTGTGATGAGTCTTTGGGTGACTTTACTGTATTATCATAAGTTACTGTGCCGGGGTTCAGGTAATTCGAGAGCAGTTTTTCTTCGGCTTCTGCAAATGGCAGCCCCACTATAATTGGTATGGTTGTTTTATCGTTGCTTGTTCCTCTTCCCACAACCAGGTCTATCAATGTGCCCTTGGGAAGCAATGTGCCGGGATTTATCTTTTTACCTTTGTACATCATCCTTACAACCGTGGTGGAAATGTCAGGGACATAACTAAGCTTGCCGATACGAAATCCTGCCATTTCCGCGTCAGCAGTGGCCTGGCGCACGGTGATACCTGTAAGGTCGGGTAATTTTGCTTTCTCCGGTTCTTTGCAGCAGATAGTAAAAAGGACAAGTCTGCCTTCTTTAACACGGTGGTTAGGTACGGGATACTGACCCACAACCGTTCCCGGTTCTTTATCTGCGTAATAGACGGAATCGAAGACCTGAGGAATGAGACCCTTGTCTTCGGCCATGTTCATCGCCTCGTCAACATTGTAGCCGCTGAAGTCGGGAACAACAATTGCTTCGCCATGATGTGTATATATACGAAGCCAGAATATTGATAAAAATACTGAAACAACGAGGAATAAAAAAACCCACCAAACACACCCAACACACAGATTACAACAGCGCAGGGTCCTACTGCATATCTCAGCAATCAAGGACAAAAACGAAAAAACAAAAGTAAAATTATATTTTGAGTTAAGGAAATTATATAATTCATTCAAAAGCAAACTTAAAGAATATGTAAACAATCTCTTAACCTTCCGACATCAAGATTATCAGCCAACAAATCTACTAAAGAATCAAATCAGAAAGAACTTATGGAAGTTTCAAGCATTAGATTATGAATATGAAGATTTATTACATGAAGCAGTTGTCTGTTTTTGTAATAAATCTTCATATTCATAACCAAAACACCAAACACACCCAACACA
>CAZEWB010000295.1:0-5288 GCA_964515655.1 uncultured Bacteroidales bacterium | reverse complement strand
TTGATTCCATTCCTTTGAGTGCATCAAACTTTTTAACACCCTGAGTTATGCTTTTAACAAGGGCTTCGTTGCTATTGACTCTTACACCTGCCAGCACGTCTGCACCAAAATCGAACAATACTTGCGACATAGGCGTGGATGGGCCAAGAACAATACTTAGTGCATTGCTGCTTAGTTGAAGTAATCGTTGTAATGTGTGATTAATAAGCGATGTGGCTGAAATAATACATACATCCGATTGGGGCATAACCTCTTCGCATGCCATCATTGGCAGTTCATTGCCTGCTGGTTCTATTTCCAACATATATGTTTTTTTTGCAATTGCTGATATTTCATCATTAAAAGGAAACCGTCCAATGATTGTAACTGTTTTGTTTTTTACTTTATTTTTAATATAATCTTTAATATTTCCTGATTCACCTTTTGGTTCAATCAACGAATTAATGGCTGCAACTCCAATTGAAGATTCGAGAGGCTGCCATGACAGAATACGTTTTGCTAACGTTGCTGCTGTATATGAGGTAAGTTCTCCGGCATTCGCAATATTTATTTTCTGCGATGTTTTATATGTATGGCTCATGCCTGAATACTTCGATTGAACTGCAGTCCAATAAAGACCTATCCAAACGCCCTTTACAGGAACATCATATTCATCAATACTTTCTAATAATTTGTTTTCCAAATCCATGTTATATTTTTATATAAGTGAATAATATGGTTTGTCTGAACATGATTTGCATATAGGGCCATCGATACTTGCTATTTCTTTACCATCAAATACTTTTTCTTTGCATTTTGTGCAAAATACCGTCCGCAAAGGTTTTCCAGGCATTTCTTCAATTGGAATGGTTACACTTACTTTTTGAATGCTGATAATTTCTTCTGACGTAATTTCGAGCAACTTTTCAATTTCCTTTTTTTCTGCATCATGCCCTATATTAGTATTGCCAATTATTTCATTGATTTTCCCGCTAACAAATACTCTGTATGCCTCCCATGTTTCAGTGTTAATAAAAGTTGCTGCCATTTTTCCATAATTAACAAGTTTCATGGTTCTTCTTCCCAGTCTTGTTCCGCTTAGTATTTGAATAGTATCAGCAATGCACCTGTCAATTTCTACATAAATAATTATTTTCCTCGGATCAGTTGTTCCAATTGCCTTCAAACCGCACTCGGTCAAATGAACTCCAAGTATTTGCCCTATGCACAAATGTCCATGATATTCTACCGCTTTTGATAAATTATTTTTTCGCATTATTAAAAGTTCATTGTCAATTTTCATAACGAAAACCTTTATTTATAAAACTAATAGTGTATCAACTGCAAAAGCCCCGTCAGCATTGATCATCACAGGATTTATATCCAGTTCTTTGATCTGCGGATTGGCCTCAAGAAGGTCAGATACTTTAACGATAAGTTCGGCTACCTTTTCTTTGTCGACCACAGGCAATCCCCTGAAGCCTTCAAGAAGCTTAATGCCTTTGAACGAATTTATCATATCAAGCGCCTGAGCTTTGCTGACAGGGCAAATCCCAAGAGCCACATCTTTGTATACTTCTGTCGTTATTCCTCCGATTCCGGCAAGGATAACATGACCAAATACTTTATCTTCGTGTGCGCCTAAAATTATTTCCACTGCATTTGGTATCATCTTCTGCATCAAAAGGTCAACGCCTGCACCAAAAATATTCCTGAGTTTTGCAACAGATTCTTTCAGGCTCTCTTCATTTTTTATTCCTGCGATAACTCCGCCCTTTTCAGTTTTGTGGGCAATTCCATCACCCGCTGCTTTTAATACAAGGGGATAACCGACTTCCCGTGCGCCTGCAAGGACATCCTGTTCTGCACTTACAAAAACCTCTTTTACACATGGTATGCCATATTCACGTAAAAGGGTTCTCGCCACCATCTGTCTTGATATTTTCAGTTTGCCGCTCAGGTAATCGTTCAATGTCTGCGAAGATTTTGCTTTCTTTTTCCCTACGGCAGAACGGTTTTGCAGATACAGGGAATATTGAGCCAGTTTTTTCATTGCAGTGGCAGTCCTTTCAGGAGAGGAAAAATTGGGAATGTTATTCTCCTCAAAGATGCCTTCTATCTTTTGATTGGAAATAGAATACGCATGTACCGGCTTCTGATATTTTTGTTTTGCCTTCGCAAATGCATTTCCGAATTCATTGCTGTCGAGTCCGCAGTTTATAGCAATACAACTGTCTATATAATCCTGCTTCATGACTATATCAACTACGGCTTCATAATTTGCAGGATTTATCTGCGGAGTCATATCCACTGGATTGGAGAGGGCAGCAAAAGGCGGGAGGAGGGGTGCTATTTCCTTCTTTGTAGTTTCATGAAGTTCCGGCATGTTTAGCCCGATGGTCTGGCAGGTGTCGCTTGTTATCACCGATGGTCCGCCGGAAATGGTCATTATTGTCGTATTGTTTCCCTTTGGCAGAATTCCATCGTTCGAAAGAAAAGCTTTTATAGTGTCAAAGAAATCATCGCTGCTTTCTGCAAGTATTATCCCATATTGTTTGCACATAGCCTCGAAAACCTCGTACGAACCAGCCATAGAACCTGTATGTGACATTGCCGCCCTTCGTCCGACCTCTGTTTTGCCTGCTTTGAGGGCAATTATCGGCTTATTCATGTTTGATATGGTGTCGATAAATTTCTTGCCATCCCTTAATTCTTCAACAAAAAGAGCTATGACTTTGGTTTCCTTGTCTTCTTTCAGGAATTCGAGGATATCTACATGATCAATGTCCACCATATTGCCAATGCTGACGAATTTTGATATGGCCAGTTTCCTTTTTTTGACTTCCTGGAAGAAAATGCCGCCGTATGCACCGCTCTGCGAAACGAAACTTAGTGGTCCTTCCTTTCTTGGCAACTCCCAGAAATAGGTAGCATTCATGTGATGGGCAATATTGTATACGCCCATGCAGTTGGGTCCAACCACACGCATGCCCGTTTTTTCACGTATCTCACGTATCATACGCTGCGCTTTATCTCCTTCGCCGCCCATCTCTCCAAATCCTGAAGATAATATAATGGCGGAGCGTACACCGCACTCCCCGCATTCTTTTATTACCGGATATACAAATTGATTAGGAATACTTATCAATGCGAGGTCCACTTTCGAAGGGATATCCGAAATTGTTTTGTACCCCTTAAGATCAAATACGGTTTCTCCCTGCGAATTTACAGGGAATATCTCCCCTTTGAAATCATAGCTGATAAGATTTTTCAGCAGGACATTGCCCAGTTTGCCGGGATTGGCGGATGCCCCGAATACTGCAATGCTTTTTGGTTGGAAAAGTGCGCTTACATCAGACATATTTTTTCTCCTTTATTATTTTAAACAGTTGATATAAAAAGGTTCTATTCATCAAATTGTGTTCTTTCGATTATCTGGCGTTGTACATCAGGACCAAGGTCAATGAACCTTGCAGTAAAGCCGGCGACCCTTACCATCAGGTCGGAATATTTGTCAGGATTCTTCTGTGCATCAACTAGCATTTTGCTGTCGACAATATTATATTGAACCTGGTAACCGCCAAGCTGAAAATATGTTTCATTCAGTTTTATGAATTTCTCAGCACCTATCTTACCTTCGATAGCGGCAGGATTGAACTTCATATTAAATAATGTAGACTGAAGTTCTTTGGCGTTTACTTTTGTTGCGGACTTTATCAGGCTGGTAGGCCCGTTCAGGTCTGTTCCCGGGAATGCAGATATTGCTCCGTCTCCCACGAACTCACGGGCAAGACGTCCATCGGGCGAAGCGCCGCAGGCTTTCCCGTGAAGGACCTGTGTGGTAACTGAAAGAGTAGAGGGCTGCCACGGTTTGCCTAACCAGTTCATTGTTTTTTGTGAGATCTCCGACCAACTGGTATATAAGTCAGCTAATATCTTATCCACATAATCAATGTCATTTCCGTATTTGGGAGCATCCAGCAATTTCTTTCTTAATTTTTCATGACCGGCAAAATTGTCTTTTATTGCATTCCTGATATCTTTAACGGTCATGTTCTTTTCTTCAAATACATTCTTTTTGATAGATGCCAGGCTATTGGCGACATTCACCATTCCGCAGGATATCACATAGGCTGAATCATTATACCTGCAGCCGCCCTCATAGGAATCAACGCCTTTTTCAATGCAGTCGTCGAGAAGCGAGGTCATAAAAGGATGCACCAGCCCCATTTCGTTATGGACAAGCATAATTGTATTCCAGTATTCTTCTTCCCGTTCAATGATATATCCTGTAGCCTCCTTGAAACTATCCACGATCTCCTCATAGGTCGCATTTTCGGCATCAGTTTTTATTTCAAGAAGTTTATCACCGGTCACAGGGTTTATCCCGTTATTCATTACAAGTTCAAAAATTTTCAGGTTGTTTGTATGCGGAACTGCATACATGGGCATACGCTTCCCACATATCTGCATGTCGACGCATCCGCAGGGCGCCCAGTCCCTCGCATCTTCAAGAGAAGCTCCCTGCGACTTTGTAAAGCGCTCAATGGCCACTTCATCGTTGAACAATGCAGGATAACCTGAACCCGCTTTGATGCAGTCAACTACCTTATGCTTGAATCCATTGTCCATTTTTTCGTGCCAGCGGACCGAAATGGTCGGTTGCCATGTTTTTACATTTATCCCCGACTGGAGTACAAGTTCGGAAAGTTCATTGTTTGCGGGATCCCCGTTCTTATCGACACCACCAAGGGTCACATTCTGGTAAACGCTTCCGCCAAGATATGCTTCTGTAAATGTCGCATGTGCACGTGTGATCTCAGAACATTTGATCCTCATCAGTTCGAGAAGTTCAAGGGAATCATTCTTTGTGATCTTACCGGCTGAATAATCATTTCTGAAAGGCCTGTACATGTACTGGTCAAAGCGCCCGGGAGAAATACCACGTCCGTTAAGTTCAATAAAAAGACAAACATGAACGAACCAGAATGACTGCATGGCTTCATAAAATGTATCTGCAGGTTTACCGGGAACTTTCCTGCAAATGCGGGCTATTTCGAGTAATTCAGACGTGCGTTTTTCGTCCCTGCATTCATGGGCAAGGCGTTCAGCTTCCTTTGCATGGTTTTCGGCAAAACTAACAATCCCTTCGAGTGCCAGTTTTATCCCGCAATAAAAGTTATACTTGTCCGACTTCTCTTTTGTTATTATATCTCCCAGTTCATTGATCTTGTTGTCGATCCTTTTAATAAGCCCTTCAACACCCTCATCAATTATTTTCTGATAATCAACTATCTCTCTGCCTTCGG
>CAZEWB010000294.1:0-5296 GCA_964515655.1 uncultured Bacteroidales bacterium | reverse complement strand
TGTGTTGGGTGTGTTTGGTTTGGTTGGTGTAGCAGAAAGTGAAGCGCTGTTGGACCACTGGTAAGAATAGCTGCCGGATCCGTATAATGCAGTTACATATGCTTTTCCATCAGCGCTTGTGGGACAGGATGCCGGCACATTTGCAGTGATGGCTATCTCCATCAATGGAAGATGATCAACATATGCGCTCGTGCTCAGGAATCCGCAGGCGTCGGTAACTGTTACATATACAGTATCATTGGTTAAATTTAATGCTGTCTGATTAGTACTTGCGTCACTCCAAAGATATGTAATTGGTGCGCTTCCGCCAGAAGTCATCACAGTGGCAGAACCATTATTTCCGCCGTCACAGCTTGTGGGGCTGACTTGTATTGATGTGATGCTGAGCATTGTGTTTACAAAGATTTCTACAGAATCAATAATTACAGTTCCGCAGAGATCGGATACAGTTATATAATTCCAGCCTGCCTGCAATTGGGTTGCCGTAGCGGTAGCTTCGCCGGAAGTCCACAAATATGTATAAGGAAGACCCCCGTTTGCAGTAGTGACTGAAGCTGAACCATTATTTACTCCGAAACAGCTTACATTGGATGAATCAGAAATAGATGCTTCGAGAGCCGGTTTATATCCGATTTCAACCGAATCTACCCGTGATGTGCAATAGTCACTTACTGTTACATACTGCCAGCCTGACAGAAGGTCGTTTGCAGTAGCAGAATTGCTTGTGGAATTCGACCATGCATAATCATATGGCGGAACCCCGCTGCTTGCCTGCACGGTTGCCGATCCATCACCGCCCGACGGACAGGAGGCAACAGCAGATGAAACGATATCCACGACAACCTCCGGGAGATGATTTACGCGGACTGAATCATAATATGGCATATTACAGAAATCGGTAACTGTAACATAATGCCAGCCGGTGTCGAGGCTGCGTGTTGGATTGAGATATTCACCATCGTCCCATGTATAAACAAAAGGAGGAACTCCGTCCTGTGTCTGTACAGTGGCGGTTCCAAGGTCAACAGCACAAGTAAGCAATATATTATGTGTGCTAAGTGACACCTGCATCACCGGTTTATTTGTAATTTCAATGCTGTCAAATTTTGGTCCGCAACCGTCGGTAATTGTCACATAGACCCAGCCGACAGGAAGTCCTGGTTCGGTTTCGCCGGTTCCGCCCGAAGACCATGCGTAAGTAAATGGAGCAACACCTGAAGTTATATCAACAGTCGCTTTACCATCGGATGATAAAGGACAAGTTGCCTGAGATGACAGAGAAACAGTTGCAACAAGAGCAGATTGTACATATGTAATTACTGAGTCCACTTTTTCTGACAGGCAAAGATCGGTTACTGTAACGTAGTTCAAGCCCTCGCTTAATGCTGTTGCCACTGCCGTATTTTCGCCTGATGTCCACAAATATGTATAACTACCGCCTCCGTTTGAAGGAGTGACGGTTGCCGAGCCGTTGGATGCTCCGCTGCAATTTGCTGGTACAACTGCCGAAATTGCCGTCTCAAGAGGAGGATTGGAAACTACTTCTATCGAATCGATCCGTGAAGTACAGAAATCACTCACTGTTACATACTGCCAGCCGGTGAGAAGGTCAGTGGCTGTTGCCGAAGTTGAAGAAGAATTCGACCACACATATATATAAGGAGGAACACCACTATATGCCTGAATCGTTGCAACTCCATCTCCACCCGCAGGGCATGACGATGGTGTTGAACTAACTATCAGGGTCATGATTTCGGGCAGATGGTTAACGCGAACACTTCCCGTAAATGGATTATTACAAACATCGGTTACAGTTACATAATGCCAGCCTGTATCAAGGTCGTTACGGGTGGCGCCGGGCGCGGTCATATCGTCCCATACATAGGCGAACGGAGCAACGCCATCCTGTGTAAGCACAGTTGCTGTTCCAAAGTCGGTTGCACAGGTGAGGAGTATGTTTGTCGTGCTGAGAGAAACTGAGAGCAGCGGTTTATTGGTTACCTCCACGCTGTCAACTTTTGGACCGCAGCCATCTGTGATGGTCACATAATGCCAGCCAACAGTCAAGTCGCTGGGATTTGCAAGAGTACTGCCGTTTGTCCATAGGTAAGAATATCCCGGAACGCCAGACAAAACTGTTACTGTGGCAGACCCGTCTGATGAGGCAGGACAGCTTGCCTGTGTTATTAGATTAACAGTATCGGTAAGGGCCGATTCAATAGCAACCTGTATGGAGTCCACATGAACACTTGTGCAGGCATCCGAAACTGTAACGTAATTCCAGCCTTCTACCAGAGATGTTGCAGTTGCAGTTATTTCTGCTGAAGACCAAAGATAACTATAAGGCGCTTTACCTAAAGTTGCAGTTACAGTAGCTGATCCATCACTAAGACCGGTACACGAAACCGAAGATACCAAGGCTACGGAAGAGGTAACTATTGGATCATAGTCAACATTCACCGAATCAATACTTGTTTTGCAATAATCTGAAACTGTAATGTACTGCCATCCCGTAAGAAGGTCTGTTGCCTCATTCGTTGTACTGGTAGAATTTGACCAAATGTATGTGTACGGCGGAACGCCGCTTAAAGCCAGGGCATAAGCATAGCCGTCTCCGCCGGCGGGACAGGATGCCGGTGATGAAGAAGTAATATTTACATTTACTTCCGGCAGGTAATTTACACGAATACTGTCAATATTTGGAATATTACAAATATCTGTAACGGAAACATAATGCCAGCCTGTGTCAAGATTATTTCGGGTAGCGCCGGGATAAACGCCGTCGTCCCATGTGTAAGTAAACGGGGCAACGCCATCTGTAATCTGAACGGTAACTTCGCCATTCGTGTCTAAGGCACAGATAAGGAGTTCGGCGTGTTTGTTCAGATTAGCGAATAAAGTTGGTTTATATGTGATCTCAACACTGTCTGTCTGGGTGGTGCAACCATCGGTAACTGACACATAATGAACGCCGGAAGTCAAATTGATTACGGTATCATTTGTTGTTGCGTTATCCCATAAGTATGAATATGCAGGCTTGCCATAAGATGCATATACAATTCCTATTCCATCACTTCCTCCGGCACAGTTAATTTCGTATGTTGAAGCATCCATAGCGGTTGAAAGTCCCGGCTTCTCTGCAACTTCTACCGAATCCACATATGTACAGCCGTAAAGACCGGTAACGGTAACTATGTAAGTTCCTGCAGTAAGGCTGGTAATGGTTTCCGTGGTTGCTGCAGTGCTCCACAGGTAAGAGGTCATACCCGAAGGAGTAACTGTGGCAGTGCCGTCATTACCCGAAGGGCAGGTAACACTGTCTGTTGAAAAGGCAGGAGTAACTTTTGGGCAGCCGTATTTGGCAATATACACGTCATTGCTGCCGGCATTAACAAGAGTAACAGAGCCTATACTAAGATTAACTGAAGTAAAAGCGCCTATCAAAATATCGTTATCTTCGAAGTCAATATTACATGCCGTCCCTATTTCGGCTCCGGTTCCCCTGATGCCGTTAACAGAAGTAACCACGCCCGTAGTATCCATAACTATCCGGCATGCATCACTTGAAGCAAGCCACGTTAATGTAAATGAACCCACAGTAAGGTCTCCGGCATATCTTCCGGTTACAAGTATTTTATCTGCTTTTGCAGATAAATATTCTATCTTGTCACTTCCGGCAGATCCCCAGCGGTTGCACCACCGGAAAGTTCCATCGCCCGAAAAAGAAGTGATAAACATATCGTCATTGCCGGCGTTTCCAATGTTTTTTGTAACTACATCAGTCGCGGTCGAGTCAATCAGCAGTGTTGCCGCCTGCGTCATACCCACAGCATAAACATTGTCATTATAAATTCTTAATCTTGAAAATATCTCCTGACCTAAAGCTCCCCTGAGTTTTCTGGCCCACATGCCATTGCCGTTAAAATCAAGTTTGATTAAATAAATATCAATAGTGGCATCGCCTTGAACAAGAGTGTCTATGTCAAGGAACAATGAATCGCGCATCTGTCCGGAAATTATATATCCGTCGTCGGCAGCCACAATATCACGGAAGTTATTGTTGTTGTTTTTGCCAAGAAACCTTTTTGCCCATTGAATTGTTCCGTTGTCATCGTACCTGGCAACAAAAGGAGAATTAAAACCGTTTGTAAACAGAGTTATTCCGCCGTCGAAATCTGCTGAAGTTATAAAAAATCCGGAAACAACAACGTAGCCACCGGCATCAACATCAACACTCCACACCCTTTGATTATTTACACCCGTTGCAATATTCTTTGCCCAGATAAGATTTCCCGAAGTGCTGTATTTTGCAAGAAATCCGTCTGAAAGGCCCGGGCTTATGAGCGCCGATGCATCAAAATAACAGGTGTCGCGAAAATCGCCACAAACGTAAACAGCATCTCCAAGGGGGCTAAGCGCAATCCCCGCTGAATTTTCTGCATCTTTACTGCCGATAGAATTGAGCCAGATAATATTTCCATCGCTATCATATTTTGCAATGAAAATATCCTGCGAGGCGTTTCTGGAAGTAATACTGAATGTGCCAATAGACGCAATTCCGGTATAATATCCATACACATAAATATTCCCATCGTTATCTGTAACTGAATTTGTGGGATACGTACTTCCGGTACCCGATAACTGGGAAACCATCATCCAATCCTGACTATACAGATGGGAAGTAAATGCTATTATTCCCAAAAAAATAATTAATCTTCTCATAATTGCTTTGTGTTTATTTAACTTCCGCTTGAGCCGGTTTCGTTATCAACAATAGTATCATTGAAATTGGAGCCGGTTTTGTTAACATTTAATGAAGTTACTATAGGAACTTCCCATTTTTTTAGTCGGTGGTCTTCGTTCTTAGGTTTAATACTTTCTTTGGAAGAGTTTTCCATATTGTATTATTTTTGATTCAATAGCAAATTTACAGATAATATTTACAATTACAAATAAGTATTTTATTACCCATTCAGTTTGACAAAGAACCTAAAAAAGATTATCACACCATCATTATCCCTGTAGCCATACGTCCGGCCTTTTCTTTATGTACTCTTGCGGAATAGAACATATCACTGTTACATATAGTACATATCTCCGAAACTTCAATATTTGACTCTATTATACCACACGACAGGGCTAAACTTTTATTTGCTTTCCACAGATCAGCGCGATATTTGCCTTTTGCAAGGGGAATAAAGAATTCCTCCGGGTTATTATATCCGCCGTAAAAAGAGGATAATACATCTTCTCCGACTTCGTAACAGCAGGGTCCCGCCGATGGCCCGACACAACA
>CAZEWB010000293.1:0-5310 GCA_964515655.1 uncultured Bacteroidales bacterium | reverse complement strand
ATATTTGAAGTTACAGAACCGGTTGGCGTGCTTCCGCCGTTGGGAATGCCGCCCGGTTCTGTAGCTTCAAATATCTGCAGCGGCGTCATGTTTGTATTAGTTACAGACGCAAACGGATGCACCACTACAGGAAATACAGTTATTACAGAACCACCGTTTATTTCAATGTCAACCAATGTTCATAATGAAACCTGTTCAGGTTCAGGTGATGGGAATATAACTGCAAATGCAATTGGAGGTATCCCAGGTTATACTTATCAATGGAGTGCATCCGCAGGCAATCAGACAGGACAGACTGCACTAAATTTAAGCATTGGCAGTCATTCAGTTACAGTAACCGACAGCAACGGATGCACATCTACAATTTCTGCCACTGTTACAACCCCCAACCCCATTGTATTTACCACTACTCCGGTTCATATTACATGCTTCGGTTTTAACAATGGGTCTATTACCCTGAACGGTTCCGGTGGCACTCCTCCTTACACATTTGCATGGACTAACGATCTGGGCACATATTCTTCAATAACACAAAACATCGGAAGTCTCACTTCAGGAACATACACTGTAACTGTTACAGACGCCAACAGCTGCTCAACTATTCTCTCAACTATCATCAGTCAGCCTCCCCTATTTACTCTCAATACATTTAATACTGATGAAACATGCTTCCAGTTCTGTAACGGAACAATCACAACAGCTCCAAGCGGCGGTCAGCAACCCTGGTCTTATCTGTGGTCTAACCTTAGTACCAGCCCCAACCTCCTGAATCTATGCCCGGGAACCTATATTGTTACAGTGACTGATGTCAACGGATGTACAGTTTCAGGTTCAGAAACAATCTCAGGGAATCCTCTGCTGCAGGTTGACCTGGTAAGCACAACACCGGCTACTTGCGGAATGAGCAACGGGTCCGCTACTGTTGTCGTTCAGGGAGGAGCTACCGGGTATACTATGCAGTGGTCAACCGGAGGTAATGGATTTACTGAATTCAATATGCCCGCTGGAAATCACACTTTAGTTCTGATCGACAATAACGGGTGTATTGATACTCTCAGCGTCAGTATCCAGAACTTCAACGGGCCAACAATTACATCTGTTACTCCTTTTGATGTCACTTGCGCAGGTCTGAACAACGGAGTTGCGGCTGTTAACTACAGCCCGTCTTCTCCTCCTGCTCCTCCCTATACCACCACATGGAGCAACGGCTGGGTCGGCGACACCGTCACAGGTCTTGGAGGTGGTATGTATTATGTAACTGTGGTTGATAATAACGGTTGCCAGTCTTCCGATTTTTTTGTCATTGACGAACCACCACAATTGGTCTGTGTAGTTAACTACGTTACTGCCAACCCGTGCTACGGCGTTTGTAGCGCTATGGCAACATCCATGGTGGTAGGCGGTACGCCGCCATATACATACAACTGGCTTGGGATATTGCAAACCACACCTACTGCAACAGGCCTGTGTGCAGGAATATATAACCTTGTCGTTACCGATGCAATGGGGTGTACAAGTTCTTCGCAGGGAATAGTAACACAACCGGCAGAAATAGATATTGCCGGTACGGTAACAGATGTCAACTGCTACAATAATGCAACCGGTATTATTTCTGTGGTACCAACAGGTGGTTCGCCTCCTCACCAGTTTATATGGCTGCCTCCTGCTTTCGGATCAACTTCCGTTGCAGCTAACCTCCTTGCAGGTACATACCAGGTGGTGGTAACTGACGGTAATAACTGTACGGCAACTGAATCATTCACCGTAAACCAGCCCAGCCAGATCGTTGTTACAACTTCTGTTACTCCGGCTGCCTGCGGAAACGCTATCGGGGTTGCCCAGGCTGATAATGTGACCGGAGGAGTTCCTCCATACGGCTATTTATGGTCTCCGGGCAACCAGATTACTCCGCAGATCAGCAACCTTACTAACGGAATTTACCAGTTGCAGGTTACCGACTTCAACGGCTGTATAGTTCAGCAGACATTACCTGTCGGAATGGTTCCGGGACCTCAGATTATCTCTTTCAATATTACAAATACATCCTGCTACGGGACAAATACTGGAACTGCTGAAGCTAACCCGATAGGTGGAACGGCTCCTTATACATTTGCATGGGATAACGGACAGGCGGACTCTATTGCGACCAACCTTATGGCAGGAACATATTCTGTTACTGTAACGGATGCCAATGGTTGCTCTATTGGTTCTGTCACTACTATCGGCCAGCCTTCACAGATACAGGTAATCCCTCTTGGATGCGACACTATCTGTCAAAACCAGTCTGCAATTATCGCTGCAACAGCAAACGGTGGTACACCTCCTTATAATTTCTTCTGGACAGGTCCGGGTATCGTCACTCCGAACAGCCAGTTCCAGAATGTGACGCCTCTTACTACAACCAACTATTCCGTTTATGTTGTCGACACTAACGGGTGCGTTTCTGCTCCCCCGGCAAACATAACGGTTAACGTATACCCCGGCATTTTTGTCACCATTTCTCCCGATGCGGTAATCTGCGAAGGTCAGCAGCATTCGATACAGGTCATTGCATCCGGCGGACGACCTCCGTATTCTTATGTCTGGAATCTCGGATCCGGTAATCCTAACGTGGTTTCTCCTATAGATACTACTACTTACACTGTCGAAGTATATGACGCATGTTCCACTACGCCCGGAACTGCAACAATGACGATATTTGTGAAGGAAGCTCCCAGACTGTCCAACACTCCCGTTTATCAGTCAGGCTGCGTGCCTCTTGCCGCTCAGTTCAGCGCCACCCTCACTGTTAATGACACTAACGTAACTTTCCTGTGGAACTTCGGTGACCCCAACGCAATTAACAATACTTCCACTGCCCAGTACACTTCGCATGTCTACAACTTCCCCGGCACTTACGATGTTACCCTTACAATAACCGACGGCACCTGCCCCAGATATTACCTGCTCGACGACCTCATTGACGTCTACCCATCCCCTGACGCTGACTTCATTGCCTCACCGCAGCAAACAGACATCTTCCACTCTACTGTCACTTTCTTCGACCAGTCGAACCTTGCCAACCAGTGGCTATGGTACTTCGGCGACGGACAGATGGCAACCTCCATCAACCCCGCTCACACTTACGAATTTGCCGGTACTTACGATGTAACCCTTCTTGTCCGTTCAAGCAACAATTGCATCGACTCCGCTAAACTTACAATTACTATTCAGGAAGCTCACACTTTCTATGCCCCGAATGCATTTTGCCCATATAACGGATTTAACAACTTCTATTTCTATCCTAAAGGGCTCGGTATTGATGTAGATGAATACAACCTTCTGATCTTCGACCGCTGGGGCCAGTTGGTCTTCTCTACTAACGTATATCCTCCGGGAACCGAACTGGTTCAGGTAACTGAAGGAGGATGGAACGGAAGGTACAACAACACAGGCGAGATCGTCCCTGTTGGTACTTACGTATGGCAGGTCAAATGCAAGGACGTGAACGGAATATACAGAGAATATACGGGAAATGTTACCGTTGTCAGATAATCATCATTATTAATAGAGCAAAAGCCCCGATGGTTTCCGTCGGGGCTTTTTTTAGAAAAGATGTATGAGAAAGAAATAAAACAAATACTCTTTTTCGGCGCTTTTCATCAAAAAATAAAATACGATTATTTCATGTTTTACAAGCTTTTCTATATGCTTATAGTTTGTTAATAAAAAAACATTAATTAAAAAGACAACCAAAAATTAATTTCAACGTCTTTAAATTGATTTAGGAATAATGGCAGTCCAAAACAACAATACAAAAAACAAACAACACAAAGATTGACAATGAATAACCTCACACCCGTTGAAGAATTTCTGAAAGAACAGGTTGGTTCTTTCGAATATCCTTACGACGGCGCCTCTTGGCTCAGAATGGAAAAAGCGCTTCGTCGTAAAGGCTTCACTAATTTCCTGAAGTGGGCTTCGGGATTTGCTGTTTTCACAGCTGCCGTAATTACAACCATATACATCCTGCCTGAAAATCAGGATAATAAGACCACTCTGTTATCCGGACAAAATACAAATATTCAGATCACTGAAAACAATACTCCTATAACTGATAATAACACAACAACTCCGGACAACAATCATACTGTTGTTTCCAACAATAATGTCAGTCATTCCGGAAATAACATTCCCGTAAATAATGAGATTGCAAATACTGTTGTTAACGTAGCCAGCGATTCAAACCAGACCATTGTTAAAAATGACGACCTGCTCACGCGCACTCATTCAAAATCCCCCTGCCCTGATTTCACAATGTCCGGAACTTCCGGTTGTCCTCCTCTTTCAGTTCAATTCGTACCTGCCGAAAAATGCGATAGCATGATCTATTCCTGGGATTTCGGCGACGGAAAGATTTCAACTGAAAAGCAACCTGTACACAACTTCAATAAATCAGGGAAATATACAGTAAGGCTTATGGTGAAGTACTTCCGCAGCGATGAGATGAAAACACGTCTGGTTGAAAATGCAATTGAAGTCTATCCTAAACCAAAAGCATCATTTGATGTGTCGGTTGATAAAAATAACGTATACCTGCAAACAGGTATTCAGGAAAACAAATTGACATGGATCGCAAACGATACTGTTTCTTCAGGAAGTTCTTCCGAACGTGTTTACATGAAAAACGGCAAATACCCGGTAACACTGATCGTACAGAATAGTTTTGGCTGCCCGGATACTCTGACAAAGAAAGCAGAAATTAACGTACCGCTTGTGGTCTTCATACCAAATGCTTTTACTCCTTTTAACGAAGGACCTAACAAAGTTTTCGGACCTTTCTCCGATAATTCAACAATAATAAATTACCAGATGGAAATAATCAACTCAAGAGGTCAGGCTGTATTCAGCAGGAAAGGAAAAGATGTGGACTGGAACGGACTAAACCAACAGAACAATCAGCCGTGCGAAAACGGTATGTATTTCTGGAAGTTGAAAATCTGGGATAAATTTGGTAATTTTGAACAATTAAGCGGAAGTGTTACATTAAAATAAACAG
This sequence comes from uncultured Bacteroidales bacterium, assembly GCA_964515655.1. Taxonomy (GTDB): domain Bacteria; phylum Bacteroidota; class Bacteroidia; order Bacteroidales; family GWA2-32-17. The sequence continues at coordinate 272 of CAZEWB010000293.1, read as the reverse complement.
TCTATGAAAAAATATCTTGTTTTTGTTATTTTAATCTTCAATGCCTGTATCGGCTCCCTTAGTGCCCAGTGGATTCAGAGCTTTGAAAATCTGAAATCATATCATCTGAGCCTGAATGGAGTAAAAGATATAAAACATGCGAAATATCTGGCATCACTGATACGGCAGGATAATAATATTTTTATTCCTTCATCATAAATATGAAATATAAAAATTTTATTATCCTGCCGTATCAGTGATGCCAGATATTTCGCATGTTTTATATATGATAC
>CAZEWB010000292.1:0-5316 GCA_964515655.1 uncultured Bacteroidales bacterium | reverse complement strand
AACAATTTTTCGATTACAAGGTGTCCTAAAAACAATGTCCAGTTATTGCGTTTAGACCTAAACAAATCCATCATTGCATCATAATCATTATCAGACATTGTAACCCAATGTTGAATTAAATATTCGGTATTTAATGGTTGTACTTTCATTTATTGTTTTGATAGCTATTTAGTAGCAAAGATAATATAAATTCTGGCTATAATAAACAAAAAAGGCCGCCATTGGCGACCTTTTCTGAGTATAAGTTAGTTTACTGCTGTACTTTTACGCTGAAGGTAATGTCTCCGGTATTAACAGGATTAATTGCTGTTACTGAAGCAAAACCTATCTTGTTATTTACTGTTTTAAAAGCTACAAGGTCACCAACTGCAAGAAGATTAGCCTGTGTTTCGGTACCGAAAGTAAGACCAGAAATATCAGTTGTTGCATCTATACCTGCAAAAGTAAATCCGCCGGGGTTCTTTATAAATATTGTATTATTCTTGGTTGTCCAGCTTGCAACTGAAGAGAAAACGGTCTGCACGTTTGTGTTTGTAGGAGCACCTAATGTTGCTTGGTTGGTTGCGCCATAGAAGTAGCAAATATCAACATTTATACAATTGGCTGCTGCTGAACTTAGCATGTAAACAGAATTACTTGCAGAAGCCCAGAAAGCACCTGTTGTAGCATTCTGTGCGCCAAGAGTAACACCAGTGTAAGAATTGATTGCTCCTATAGGAGTACCTGTAATTATTTTGGTAACAGTGAAAGTATGTTCTGTAGTCTGATCAGCTTTATCAGTAACTGTGAAAATCAGAAAAACAGGATATGTGTCAGTTTCCAGAAATGTGCCAAGATAGTTATATGTGTAACTGGTTTCTCCATAATAATTGCTGGGTGCAGGAGAAATGTTAACTGTTGTGGATCCAACTCTTTTTCTTGCCGTGAAAGTAGATATCTCTTCTTCGGCAGTAACTGAAACAGAAAATGAGAGATCATAAGTTGTTACACCTAATCCAACGAAATCAATTTCATAAGTTCCCGAAGGATAGTTTGAAAAAGAAATAGTGGGAGCAGGACCTATTATATCTGTTGTAGTAAAAGTCATTGTACTTCCATAACCTATTCCATTGCTGTTTTTTGCATAAGCTCGCACATAATACAATGTATTAGGAGTGAGATCAGAAAGGTAGCTGGTGAATACTCCTGCTCCTGTTCCATCAGAAGTAGTGCTGTCGGCAATTGTAGGGTCAGGACTTGAACTCCAGCACACACCTCTTAAAGTGATAGTACCCCCACCGTCGTCTGTAATATTTCCTCCACAGATTGCAGTTGTAGAAGTGATACCTGAGACGGCTGATGTAGAAACTACGATCTGCCTTGTAACAGGATTTTCAGTTTCTTCCTTATCTTTTTTACAACCATATGAAAGCACAAGAAGAATTCCGGACATCAATGTGAAATAACTGAATGCTTTTTTATTCATTTTTAGATTATTTTATTGGGGCTCTTAACAGTGTTCAAAGATACTAAACTATAACGATATTAACAGGAATTATATAAAACAAAAAAGGCCGCCATCGGCAGCCCTTTTTATTATTTTAAAAGTGCAGATTACTGCTGAACTTTTACGCTGATAGAAATTTCACCAGTAGCACCGGTTGTAAGAGCTGTAACTTTAATGAGTCCTTTTTTACCTGCTGCAGTTGTAAATGCATATAAAGAACCATTCTGTACGTTTGTAAGTTTAGTATCTGTAAGTGTTCCGATTGTAGATATAGTAGCATCATCAGTCATAGCATCAAATTGAGCTACAGTTACTGCACTTGTTCCGAATTTGGTTGCATTCTTTGTTGTCCATGCCTGTGTCCATGTGAAATCGCCACTAACACCGGTTACAGTTTCATCATTTGGTGCGCAGATTGTAGCAAAGTTAGCTGAACCATAGTAATAAATGAAATCTATTACAGCCTGATTAGCAGTAGACGTTCCCATCGTGTAAATGTTACCAGTTGATGAAGCGAAGAAACTTCCTGGAGTTGCCGACTGTGCGCCAAGTGTTGCAGTCCATGTGCTGATAGGATTAGCTGCTGTTCCGGTGTGTTTGGTTACTGTGAAAGTCTTTTCATAAGTCTGGTCAGCTTTGTCTGTGCATGAGAATATCAGTTCAACAGGATATGTTTCAGCAGCAGTAAAGGAGCCTGAATAATTGTAAGTATAGCTTGTTTTACCATCGAAATCAGCGGGAACAGGAGTAATATTAACTGTTGCGCCAGATACTTTTTTCTTTGCAGTGAAAGTAGAAATTTCTTCTTCAGCAGTAACAGTTACAGTAAACTGAAGAGTGTAAGGATCAGGCTGTGTAGCAAAATCGATTTCAAACGAACTTACGCTGTTTGTAAAAGAAATTGTAGGAGCAGGACCTGTTTCTTCGTCCTTTTTACAGCTGGTAAATATTGTAGCACCAGCGAGAAGCATTAAAGCAAAAAATTTGATTTGTTTCATAGAAATTATTGTTTTGGTTAGTTGTTGCAAATGTAAAGCAAATTATTTGAAATGAACAAATATTTTTTTATCAAAATATACAAAACTGTTAATAAATCTTTAACGAGACATTGTAACTCCCTGTATTTGCAGGATTATAAACAGTTTCATATATAGATAAATACAGCGTGCCACCAAGTTTTGCGGTCCCGTTAAACTTACTGCCGGCAGGTGTCGCAGTACCCTGATCTCCAATTTTATAGACAACCATTCCGTACTGAGGATATGCGCCTTCGTAATTGTATTGGCTGGCTGCCGTTCCTTCGGGCCCGTCGGGTGTATATTTTGCATTTGATAAACTTGCAAGAGTAACACTCCCTTTTGCTGTGATAGTGATCTTCTGCCCTTTTCTTACCGTGATCCCTGTATTTACCCAGCCTCCCGCGGTGTTGCCGGATATGTGTTTTGAAGCCTGCAGAATGAATGTCTTGGCATTATTCTGTCCTTCGGTGGGAACATAAAGAATATCAAGGCTCAGTATCTTATCCCTGGGGATACTCAGCGTGCCGAAATCGGTCATTAATGAAACAGTCTGTAAATTACTGCTTCCGCCTACACTGTATCCGCTGCCGAAAGAAACAATATCCTGCGGAATCAGATCATTAACACCAAGTTTCATTTTAAGTTCAGAAAGAAGCTCCTCGGCTGTGTAAACTCCCTCTTCAAGCGGCACATATGCTTCGGTTGACATATATTCCTCGATAACATATATTTCTCCCGAACTTATCTTCAGAAGTTCATCATAAGCATTTTGCCTTGTAGTTTCATCCTCGTTTTGTAACTGCTTGAGCTGAAATTCAATTTTTGTTTTGTTTTTCCTGTCAGGAACAATCCCCAGTTCTATCTGAGTAATATCTGCAAAGGGAATGATCAGTTTGCCATAAACGGAAGTAATTTCGACATTCATCGTTTTCATTTTGCCGTTAATTATACTGCCGTCGCGAAGATTCACCCTGACGTCGGCGTCTTTCTGACCAAAGGCAAAACCTGCAAAAACAACTGACAATAAAAGAATTAAAATCTGTTTCATAAAATTTATTTTTTTTAAAGAACAAAAATAAAACAATTTTAATGCCATAATACAAATTCCTGATATTTTTTAATTCTTTGTATTAATGAGTGGATAATACCAATATGATAATTAGACCAATAAAAAATACATGATGGGATATTTAAAGTGTGGGAAGCACGAAGTCAGAAGCACGAAGTCGCATGTGTTGTGGGATGTGAGTGGGGATATATTAACCCCATGCACTGGACTTATGCACACCTCAACTTCGCGCTTCGTGCTCCTGACTTCCCACACTTTAATTAACACGTAGGAATTCATGCTATTGGACTTAATGAATAAATATGCTTGAAAGTACCTGAATAATTGCCAATAACCTTTAATTTTGATTTATTAATTTTACCCCCTAAAATGAAAGAGAACCTTAATTTTTAAACCTTCATTATAATAATGAGTCTAAAGCACAAAAAAATAATGAAGCAATTTTTCTTTATCCTGCTTAATGTATTAATCGTTAATGCTATAAATGCTCAGCCGGGGGGACGCGAGGGTATGAGCGATTTCAAGGGTGAAGTTTCGGGACAGGTTCTTGAAAAAAGCAGTTCCAAACCGGTTGAATATGCAAGCATTTCTTTATACAGATTGCGCGACACATCTTTGGTTACAGGTGTAATTACCGACTCAAAAGGTTTTTTTAAAATGGATGACGTTCCGGGCGGAAAATTTCTGTTAAGGGTCGATTTCATAGGTTTTACACGCTATTCAACCGAAGTGATGGTAAATCCTAAAACACCAAGCGTAAATATCGGCGTGGTGAAACTTGAACAATATTCCAAGCAGCTTGCCGAAGTGACAGTTGCCGATCAGAAACCTATTGTGGAATTCAGCTTAGACAAAAAAATAATAAATGTTGAGCAGAATATTGTTGCTTTAAGCGGGTCGGCTACCGATATACTACGCAACACTCCGGCTGTCTCTGTTGATATGGACGGCAACGTCAGTCTCCGCGGAAGCACAAATGTAAGGATACTTATTGACGGAAAACCTTCGACACTTTCGTCAAGCCCGTCCGATGCGCTTGAGCAGATACCGGCAAACTCCGTTCAGAGTATCGAAATAATCACAAATCCCTCCGCAAAATACGACCCTGAGGGAATGACAGGGATACTTAACATCATTACAAAAAAAGAAAAAAGGAACGGAGTGAACGGAATGGCCTCGGTTAATTACGGAACATGGAACAAATACGGCGGATCGGTAAATCTGAATTACAGGGTAAACAAAATTAATCTTTTTGCAGGCTATGACTACAAGTCAGAAGAACGTAAGGGATATCGCTCACACGACAGGACAATGTACATTAACGATACTGCAACATATTATTATATAAAGAACAATAACCTGAATCAAAGGACTTCAAACTCGGTAAAAGGTGGTTTCGATTATGATATAAACCCTAACAATGCACTAACATTAACTGTAAATTACAGGACAGGCGGGCATCCCGGGACATCCGACGTCAATTACCTTATAAAAGATTACAATTATAATGTAATGAGCGATTACATAAGGTACGAGGATGCTGTAAAAGATAATAGTACAAATACAGATATCAATCTTAATTACAGGAAGAAATTTTCCATTCCTATGCATGAACTTTCTACAGACATTTATTATTCTGCAGGAGACTATACAGACATCGAGAAGTTTGATGAGGTTTATAACTTCCCTGTTTATGACGGACTAAATCAGAAGTCCGAAACTTTCTCAAACAGACAGAATAT
>CAZEWB010000291.1:0-5322 GCA_964515655.1 uncultured Bacteroidales bacterium | reverse complement strand
TGTGTTGGGTGTGTTTGGTGTGGTTTTGAAATATATTTGAAAGTTTTTTAAGATGAAATTACGAACATTTTCAAAAGGTCACCCTTAATCAACAAAATTTAATAATATCATCTTAAAAAACTTTCTAATATATTTCAAAAATCACTTCAGCAATCCGCCTTTCAGATAAATTTCTTTCTGAACATCATAAAACTTAGTAATACCGACAGATTTATTATTTTTAAGGTTTGTGATATTACCTTTTTCAAAATCCACTTTAATCATGTCGCCATTTTTCAAATCAATTTCTTTTAATATTTCTGTTTTATATGTCAGGACAGGAAAAGCAGCATTGATGGCATTTCTCTCATAGATAGCGCCAAAAGACTCGGCAAGTACACATTGTATTCCGAGAGAGATGAAGCAGTCAACAGCCTGCTGCCGAGAACTGCCGGCACCGAAATTTTTAGCCACCATAACTATGTCGCCTGCTTTGGCTTTCTTTGAAAAATCTTCATGACCTTTTAAATTATCAAACGTATATTGCCCCATCTCCTTTATATCCGTGATAGTAAGATAGCGGTTATGAAATATCATGTCAGTATCAATATCATCTTTTTCAATGAGCCAAACTTTTCCTTCTACAACCATTGGCTTTTGTTCAATATTCCCTTTTGTCTTTTCCTTAATTTCTGTTTTTCCTGCTTCTTTCTTATTGAACACTGCGGGTTTATCAGGAATATTATCCGGAGTAGCTATATAACCGGCCACAGCAGAAGCTGCAACAACCTGCGGTGAAGCGAGGTAAACTTCGCCTTTACCCTGTTTGCCTGCAAAATTCCTGTTGCCTGTGCTTATGGTTATTTCACCGGGACCGTTCTGCCCTATCTGACCAGCAGCACATCCTGCACATCCTGCATTGGAGACCAAAGCACCTGCATCTTTAAAAATTTTAATCAGTCCTTCCTGAAGGCACTGCTGCCATATTTCATCAGTAGCAGGGACAATCTTAAGCACCACGCCCGGAGCTACTTTCCTGCCTTTAAGAATCTTTGCCGTCACTCTCATATCCTCCATACGGCCATTAGTACAACTCCCAATAAAAGCGGAATCTATTTTGGTCTTAACAACTTCATTAATATTTACAGCATCTTCAGGATGGCCGGGTTTTGAAACCATAGGGACGAATGAACTTAAGTCCAGGTCAAAGATTTTAAGATATTGTGCATCTTTGTCTGCTGTTATAGCTTCAGCATTTTTTCCTGTTTTTTTCTTAAAATGATCCAGCACTTCTGTATTAGGGGCAAAGAAAATTATTATCACTCCCATTTCTGTCCCCATTGAAGAAATTGTTATTCTTTCATCAAGGGTGAGTTTATCAACTTCTTCTCCATACAATTCCACAGAATAACCCAACAACTGATTTGCTCCGAATTTTGCCATAAGGTTAAGTACAATATCTTTTGCTGTAAGCCCTGCGGGACGGTTTCCGTTAAGATTAATCTTAACAGAATACGGCACTTTAAACCACACGGAGCCATTTGCCCATGCGGCAGCAATATCCTGATCGCCCATGCCCTGCCCGAATGCTCCTATCGCACCCATGATGTTTGCATGCGAGTCTGTGGAAACAAAAGTACCACCGGGTAAAATCATTGCTTTGTCAATCGCAATATGCGTTCCTATGCCTGTGTCAACATCATAAATTTTTATATCATTATTACGTGCATACTGCCGGCAATACTGCTGGTTGGCAGCATATTTCTGGTCGGAGCCGCCGGGATTGCAGTCAAACGTAAAAAATGTTTTTAACGGATCGTGAACAGTAAGGCCGCTGTCTATAATATTTTTCACAACATTGGCACCGCCAAAATCGCGTGCCACACGTACATCTATTTTTACATCAATAATATCATCAGGCTTTACAAGCGATTTACCTGAATGAGATGCAAGGATTTTTTCTATTATATTCATAATGTTTGACGTTTTATGTTATATTAAAAAACAACTTTTATACTTGCACTTCCTATAGTGCCCTGAATGGTTAAAATATAGTTCCCTGAAGGCAGATTATTACTTATATTTACTTTTTCCTGATGTTTACCTGCCGTGCGTTTTTCATTATTTACAAATGTTTTTATTGTTTTACCCTGCATGTCTGTAAGAAATATATTTAATGCTTCTTCCTGTATTAATTCATATTCCAGTATACTATTTTCGTTTAACGGATTAGGATAAACAAGCATATCGTTTTTGTTGATGCTTAAATCCAAAACACCAATGTTTAAGTCCGGGAGGTATCGCACTATGGCCAACATGTCATCAGCGTCAGTAGAAATATATCCGGCCGCAACTATTTTCCCATCTGACTGTATGTCCACTGATTTACAAAAATCATCACTTACTTCAATGGCTGTGGTAACTATACCATCACTGCTAAAGGTGTTGTCTAAACTGCCGTCTGCATTATATCGGATTACGGCAAAATCATAAACAGAACCATTATAATTTTCTCCGGCCATTACTATTTTCCCATCAGGCTGTATGGCCACAGAGTAGCCATAATCATGATCTGCGTTAATATCTGTAGTAGCTTTGCCGTCACCACTAAAAGTGTTGTCTAAACTGCCGTCTGTATTATACCGTACTATGGCAAAATCATTATTAGAAATACTATTATGACTATATCCGGCTGCAACTATTTTTCCATCGGACTGTATGGCTACGGAGCAACTGCCATCTTCTTCTGAGCCAATAGCTGTAGTAGTTTTACCATCACCGCTAAAGGTGTCGTCTAAGCTGCCATCTATATTATAACGTACTACGGCGAAGTCATAATTAGAACCATTATAACTTTTTCCAGCCACAACTATTTTTCCATTGGACTGTATAGCTACGGATTTGCCATCATCATTACTTGTGCCAATGTTTGTGGTAATTATGCCATCATCATTAAAAGTATTGTCTAAACTGCCGTCTGCATTATACCTTACTATGGCAAAACTCATATTAGAACCATTATAACTTCCTCCGGCCACAACTATTTTATCATCGGACTGTATGGCTACAGATTGACCATAATCATTTAAGCCAATGTTTGTGATAATCTTCCCATCATCGCTAAAATTGTTGTCTAAACTGCCGTCTGCATTATAACGTACTACGGAAAAATCAAAATCAGAACCATTATTACTGTATCCGGTTACAACTATTTTTCCATCGGATTGTATGGTTACAGATTGACAATAGTCTCCTGTACCAATGTTTGTGGTAGCTAAGCCATTATTGCCAAAGGAGCTGTCTATAGTGCCGTCTGTATTATAACGCACCACAGCAAAATCAAAATTAGAACCATTCCAGGTTTCTCCGGCCACAACTATTTTTTCATCGGATTGTATGGCTACAGAGTTCCAATAAGAATCATTTGAGCCAAAGGCTTTAGAACTATACCGGTTCCGTTAAAAGTGTTATCCAGATCGCCTGCCTGTGAAAAGCATAAGCTAAATGCAGCTATGCTTAAAACTGTTGTTAAAATATGTTTTTTCATAGAGGTTTATTATTATTTGTTTGACCTTTGATGCTAAACTATAAGGCTTCCTGCTTTAAGCATAACCATAGGGTTAAACGTTGCAAAGTCAGCCTGGTGGATGAGCACTGTCTCGACTCTCTGCGGAGCACCTTCGCCTTCCTTTGCATGGCAACCAATGATATTAACTATTTCGAGAGGCAATCCGACTTTCGAAGCTATTATTGCACCTGAAATAGGGTGCCTTGCACATTTACCGCCAAAGCTTTTCTGGTATTTGCCGTCTTTAAATTCCGCTTCATCCAACTTGCCTACATCATGCAGCAAACCACCTGAATAAATATAATCCATGTTTATTTCAAAGGGCAGTTTGTATGTTTCGAGCATTGCTTTGGCAAGTCCTTCGGCACCTTTGGTAACAGCAATAGTATGCTGGATAAGATTTACGCCGTGGCAGTCTGTAAGCAAAGTAAAAGGCATCTTTTCAACCTCCTCAGGTTTTGTCCAGCCACCCTGCTCGGCAGCAAGTACCCATGCTTTTACGGTTTTATTCCTTATGTCTTCGTTTTTGATCTTGTTCAGTATTTCTCCGAATACTTTTTTAAAATAGGTTTCCATAATAATTAGTTTTGAGTTACAAGTTACGAGTTTGGAGTTTAAAATTAAAAATGTACTGGAACAAAGGTAGTAATATTTTCAGTTGTTTTATCAACTATTTTCACTTCTCTTTTATCTGATATTTTACTGTCGTATCACGCGGATACTTTCTGTTATCTTTCAATGTTTCTTCTGTTAAAACTAATTTCCCATCAACATATTTGTATGTACTTTCTCCATAGCTATCATCACCTATCCATGACGAATGAATTAATTTATTGTCGTGGTCAAAAATTGGGTTGGGAATTTCTTCAAGTATTGTGTCCTTCTGAAACTGATTTGCATTGCTGTCAAAAGTCCAGTAGTAATATGTGAAATTAGCATACGCAGGAAGACCTGCAAGTAATCTGATATCATTAAGCCCGTCAAAATTCACATCCTCAATTATAAAAAACTTTTGACTGCCCCCACAAATTGAACTATTGTCTTCTGGTGGTGCAATCGTCTGAACCAGTTTATTTCCGGATTTTTCAATCACAAAAATTGATTTTACATGGCACCAGTAATTATTATAAACGCTTATAGTGCTATCAAGAGAAAGTTCATATAAAAAAGTTTTGTCAGAATACATAAGTGTTTTCTGGGCTGTTAAAACACCAGTATAGACTACTGATATTATTATAAGTATTATAATCCTTAGAGTATTAGGCATTGAGATTTTGATATCAATTAATATTATTCCCTTATTCTATAATATACAGCAAGTGCATAAAAATATAAATAAATACATTCACATTTTAACAGGATAAAGCCCTGAAAGGGCTTAATATATAAGACAGGGCGAAGCCCTGTAATAATAAGACAAAACACAATAAGAACCCTGAAAGGGTTCAATACAATGCCTATAAAATCAATCCCACACATAACGTTCATCATATTCAACATGATATTCTTTCAAAAAATTACGATATTCTTCCTGAAATGTATATTTCTTATGATGTGTATGTTGTTGTTCAATGTAACTCTTAACAGTATCGGTTTGTGAAGGATTAACAGAAAATGCTCCATAACCGTCCTGCCAATAAAAATTACTGTAAAAATCACCTTTGGTTTTAATCCACTTAGAAGAATTCTTTTTTAGTTCTTCTAAAAACTTTATTAGAGTTATTTTCTTCGACAATGAAGATAATATATGTATATGGTTAGTAAACCCTCCTATT
>CAZEWB010000290.1:0-5326 GCA_964515655.1 uncultured Bacteroidales bacterium | reverse complement strand
TTGAATATTTGAATTTGTAATTTGTTTGAAATTTGCTTTTTGTATTTTGTTTTTTGTTAATTAATGTTGCGATATATAGTCATTACTATACTAGAAATTAATTTTCCAGGTAGTCATCGGATAAAAGCCCATTTTCTGATAATTGTGAATTTTACCTGTAATCACGTCTATTCTTTCAATATAAATATTGGTATAATTTGTTCTATATTGCAGATCCCATACCCACTCGGTACTATATTTCTTTTTATTCCTCCTGAACCCTACTCTTACGCTTATTCTTTTATAATCTTTGTATCTGACTTTATATGCATTCTCCCAGTCCATCACATCACTACCTTCTGCAATAGTACCCTCAATATCAAAAGGCAGATAAGGTCTTCCCCCATTCAGCGTAATTTTCCCTCCCAGTATCAGAGCCGCATTTTTTTTACTGCCTACAATCATTTCGTATCCCCCTACTAAATTAACCAGATAATTGGTATTGAACGCAGTTGACCTGAATATTCCATCATATCCCGTATACTGTGAGTTAAAAACAGAAGCCGTTATCAGAAAATAATAATTACGGCTGAAGAATTTTTCCAGAGTCATTTCCAGGCCGTAATTTCTACCCTTTCCCATATTGATCAGACTGTCCTGCCTTCCTACATAATACTCGACACCTGCATTAAGTAATGAATAAGCGCTTACGCTTTGCTTAACAGGGATGTCGTATAATTGCTGCAGATATATTTCTGTTTTCAACCGCAAGTGTTCATTTAATAAATAATCATGTCCGGCAACAAAGTGATTACTTTTAGAAAAACCCAGATTTGCATTGGTAATAGTATAGGTGCCATCCGGTAATTGAGATAATGCAAAATATACCATGCGGGGCTGCATCTGACTGTGCATTCCAAAACCTAAACCGAAAGACTGTATATTTGTCACATCCCACTTCAGTCCGAAGCGGGGTTCCAGCGCCTGGGAGTTATTTAATGCCAGTAACTGATAGTGCAGTCCTGTAACTAACGAAATCTGCTTCGACAATTTATAATGGTACTGACCGAATAACCGGTAAAAATACATGTTGCCACGTGAATCGGTATCATACAGGTATTGTTGTTTACGGAATGTACTGTCTTCGAAAGAATAGTAATATTTATCATAATATAAGCCAAAACTAATATCATTCCTGGCATTTATTTTTCTCATTAGCGCTGTAGCAAATGAATACCTGACTTCAGATGATTCTTCGCCCGCTTTGGTAAAAAGAGTCATGTTCTGAACACTAAAGGTATCAATTTGAGAAGCAACAGCAGAGGCAGAAACAGAAAGAGATGTTTTCAGCCGGGTTTTTTCATTGAAAAAATGCTGATTGGTAACGGCCAGAGTTCCCATTGCCGACCTGTTAGCGGTATTTTCACCACTTTCATCGAACATCCATCTTTGTTGTTTTTTTTGTGAGTCAAAAATATGAATAGAACTGATACCCCCAATGCACAGTATGCTGATATTACCCTTTTTATATGGTAAGTGAAGCTTGCAGTTCAAGTCCTGATATTTCGGGTCAATACCCAGATCAACCCTCATAACCCGTAATATTTCTATGATAGAATACCGGTACGAAACCAGATAAGAAGCTCTTGACTTTTTGGAAAAAGGACCTTCAATTCCGGCTTCCAGTCCGTTCCATCCTGCCTGTAACCAGTGCTCCCTTTTTTCGTTGTTACCTATTCGCATCTTCAAATCGAAAACGCCTGCCAGAGCATTACCGTATTCAGCAGGAAAGGCGCCTGACAGAAAATCGGAACCGGTAAGCAGATTGCTGTTGAGAATAGTAATTGGACCTCCCGTTGTCCCCATGGCGGCAAAATGATTGGGGTTGGGAATCTCAATTCCGTCCAGACGCCAGACAATACCCATCGAAGAATTACCTCTTATAATAATATCATTTCGATTGTCATTACCCGTCATTACCCCTGCATAATTCGAAGCCATTCTGGCAGGATCGTTGAAACTGCCCGCATAACGACCTGTTTCTTCGAGTGTAAATGACCTTGCGCTGATAACAGCCATTTTATTTATAGGCCGGTCTTTCCTTTTGTTTGCACTTACCACAACCTCGCTGATATCGAATGACTTTTCTTCCATCTCAAAATTAATAACCAGTTCCTTTCCTGAAACTAATATTAAATTGTTTAATGTTACCAGATGATATCCAATGTACGAACATTCTATAGTCACCCTGCCCAAAGGGGCATTTTCAATCTTATAACTGCCGTCGGCTCCGGAGATAGTTGCCAGAACAGGGTCAATATTTCTTAAAACAATCAATGCCCCGGGAATGGGGGCCTGGGATTGCCTGTCAACCACAACACCCCTTATAGTCTGGCGTAACACATCCTGAGCATGAATGTATATTACCGGAAAAACGACCATACAACAGGCTACAATGATACTTTTATTGAAAATCCCCGTCATTTTTATTCTATGTTAATAACTCATGTTACGTAAATAAATTCTTGTGTGAAAAAAGTTCCAAGCCCCAAATTCCAAATTTCAAGCCCCAAATTCCAAGGGAGCCGTCCCTTGAGGCTTGGATCTTGGGTCTTTGATCTTGGGGCTTATTCACTGTCTTTTTGCGTAACATCAGTTAATAATAGTTACAGAGTTATTGTATTTACAAAATGAAAGCACAATCACAGAAAGCATTATTCTTATGGTTTCCGTTCAACTTTTTTTCCAAAACTTCTGACAGACATATCATTGTTTCTTGGCTTATAAAGGCCGTTGTCAATCTCTTTATTTATTACCCGCATAAACAACTTGAACATTTTCTCGTTCTGTGTTTCATCTTTATAAAAAGAATCCCAGGCAAAATGGTAAAGTTCCTGTAATTTTCCGGCTGTAATGTTTTTGGGGTGATATACTACTTTCCCTGCATTGTAATGATTCCAGTCAAAATCAAAAATCCGGTTTTGCGCTACAAGTTCATTATATGCCTGAGTGTGTGGAAAAGGAGTAAGGACAGTAAATTCAGCCAGATCCAGTTTGATTTCAAGCAGGAAGTCAATAAGTCGTTTAATACTGTCTTCGGTATGCTCGTCAAGTCCCAGAAGGATAGTTCCCTCCACTGCAATGCCATGGTCGTGATACCTTTTTATCCTTTCTTTAATATAATCGGATGTATCGAATACGGCCTGATAGACATACCACGCTCCTGCCTGTGCAGCCAGATTGAGTACTTCCGGCTTGTCTTCGATAGTATGACAACACCAGTTTTTTTTCAGAGGAATCATTTCCCTGAACAGATCCGTTTCCCATTTTGTATCGCAGGCAAGAGAATTGTCAACAATAAACAATCTGTTATTATTAATCTGAGCCAGTTCTTCAATTGACTTTTCTATCGGGCGGGGTCTGAATTTTCTCCCTCCCAGGTAGGATACTGCACATGGGTAGCAATTGTAACGGCATCCCCTTGATGCATGAAAAAGGTCAACCATACGGGTTCCCTTGTGATAATAAAGCGAATCGTTCAGAATATCCCTGCGTGCCGGTCCTATCAGCGAAACGTCCGGCATATCGTTTATGAAATCATATTTCTTTTTCAACTTATTATTTCTGAAATCATTAAAAACCTCTTCCATTCTTCCTTCCGATTCACCCAGAAAAACCGAGTCGGCATAGATCTCTGTTTCTTCGGCGTGCAGCATTGTTGATATTCCCCCGAAAATCACCTTTTTGCCCATTTTCCGGTATGCAGTCGCAATTTCCCATCCCCTTTTTATCTGGGTTGTCAGCATCATTGATATACCGACAAAATCTGCGCTTTCATCGTAAACTAAGGGCTCAACATTCTCATCGGTAAAAACAACGTTTACATACGAAGGAAGCGATGCTGCAAAAACAACAGGGCCATGAGGAGGAAGGTGAAAGGTCGTCTGTCCTTCGAGCTTTTCCCACCGGGGGTATATAAGGTGAAACTTCATGCTATAGATTTAAAAAACAAAAATAATCAGATAACCGACAAAATTAGTTATTTATACCTGAAACGGTGTAATTGCTGCATTTTTGTTAATGGTTTATGGGTTGGGCGGCTGGTTTTTTGAAAAGTCAATAGTTGATGGGTTGGGCAACTGGTTTGGTAAATGGTCTGTAGTTTTTGGTTATGGCTGCCGGTTTGGTCAGAGGTTTTTTTTAGACCAACGACCATTTACTATAAACCAAACCAGCCGCTCAACCATACAACCAATAACCAATTTCCAAACCAGTTGCTCAACCTTTTAAACTATAACTGATAGCTATTGGGATCGGAACACCGATGCTTCTCCGCTCTCTGCCGGAAAGCAGGATACATCGTAACATTTTACAGCTATGCACAGTAGCCGTTTTGCGGGCTTCATCACTGTCACCCACTACAAATTATCTGCGAGGCGCTACTGTTTCAATTTGCTCTTTCATAGGCTATTGGGCATAGGTTATGCCTCGTTCTTATTTTTTTCAATCTGTTCTAAAATCAACCCTGTCAATATTTTTACATCACTATTTATCGTACCATGCATGTATCGTTCATAAACGCTTTTATTGTCAGGCGGATTGAGATTCAATTTTAACTCTTTTTCTAAAGCTAACAACCTTAAAAATTCTCTTTGTGTTCGTCCATTTCCTTCTCTGAAAGGGTGTAAATAATTTACATTGTCCAAAATTTCGGCTAATTTATGAGCTAGCTCATGTTTCTTGGTTTTTCGAATGGCTCTGTATTCTGCAATAAGGGTGTCGATGTACTGAAAAGCAAAATAAAAGCGTTCTCCGTCAAAAAAAGGTTTTCCGTTTTTGCTGATATTTACGGTTCTGACTTTTCCCGCCCATTCATACACATCTTGAAACAAATAGTGATGAATGATAAGCAATGAATTAGAGTCTTTGATTTTGATTGGATTTTCAAATAGATCCTCAACTCTTTTAGAAACTTTTAAACTCTCATAAGCTAACAGTATTTTTTCATCTTCTATATTCGCCAAATTATGTAGCACACCTTTTTTATTGGTGTATTTGTAATCGGGGTCAATGTACTGATAGTTATTTTCCATAAATGGTATATAAATTAGCCAAAAAGTCTGTTTCGGGAATTATACCTGTTTTCCAATCTACATACAATTGTATTAATTCTTTTGTCGGTTCAAAACCCTCAAACATATTTGTGCCAATAGCATTTGCGGTACTTTCCAATGTTTTAAGGTCGGAAAATTTCACTCCCATTAAAGTTAGGTTATTACGATCTATGTCTATTGTTTTATACATTTTAGTGCGATTAAGACACACCACACCAAACACACCCAACACA
>CAZEWB010000289.1:0-5340 GCA_964515655.1 uncultured Bacteroidales bacterium | reverse complement strand
TGTGTTGGGTGTGTTTGGTTTTGTTTTTGGTAAAAATAAGCCATGTTAAGTGGCATAATAACAACAGCAACATGGGCGATCTGACGAATTGATCTGTTATTCATATTTCTCAATAATAATAAGTCATTAATCGCTCTTGTCTTTTATTATGCCACTTAACATGGCTTATTTTTACCAAAGATAAGGAAAAACGGAATATGACAGGTGGAAATTTGCTAAAGGAGCAGGTAATCTAAAACAGATTACCTATCTTGACATAGTTGCAAACTACGATGAAGGAGGGGATTTGTAACTCCTGCCGAATAGTGCAATTGTTAAGTATTAGCGGCTGGTATTTCTTCAAGTCAGCTTATGTCTGTTAATTTAATAACTTTGTCTTTCTCAAATGTGAAAATAGATTTTCCTGACAAATTTAACTCTTGTCCGCTCTTGAGTCCATTACGAAAGTCAATCCTTAGAACTGCACAGTAGTCGATTTCTATTTCGGTTGCATCGTCAAAATGCTTGAATGATTTGATTGTTTGAGCACGTGTTGTAAAATAAGTTTTTGCATGTTCAGCTTGTTGTCTAAACGCTGTCAATCCTGTTAAAGAAATATTTGTCTCACCATTTTGAATGTTTTCAAAAACAATTTTGTCGTCAAAGTCGGCAACCATTTTATCAATGTCAAACCGATTATAACCGTCAATGTAGTTTTTGATTATTTTTTCTCTGTCAATCATAAATATTACTCTATTATTATTCCATTGTATGTCAACCTCGTACTGTGTGGTTTGTTCGTCCCCAACACTTAAACTTGTCACTCCCTCCACATATACTGTTGCCATGTTGCAGATACATAGCAGAATGCTACATGTTATCAGACTTATTTTTACCAAAGATAAGAAAAAAACACTTACAACCGGTACTTTATGCCTTCTCACTCCACCCCCGCCTTATCCGCTCCTTCATTATCCTGCCGGTTTCGGTTAATGCTACTATTATTTTCTGGTAATGAAGGATGTCTTCGAATGAGAGCTCGCGACCCTTGCGGGCAAATACTCTCTGGTAAATACTGTGGATAGCAACTGAAACGGTCGTAGCTATGCCCAAATCAGACATATTACTTGCACCTTATTGACAAACCGGAAAGAAATTTTGTTGTAAAATTTGACAAGTTGCACATTCTGCTCGTTGTATTCAGAGATGTTGTTACCTCACAAAGCTTTTTATATAAATCCAATCACTCAAAGCGTCTTTCATTTCTTTATAATATTCATTAACCGCTCCATCAAGTGTAAAGTAATCAGGTAAATTCAATAAATATGTTTCTGATTTTTTGTCTCCGGATATTGCACTATAAAATAATAGTCCTATTATATCCTCATTAGGTAAGTTGTTTGAAGTTATAAGCTCATTGAATTTTATATTTATACTTTTCCGCTGTCGAATTGAAGCATGTGGTATATTTGTGTTAAATTCTATAATAATTTTCATCCCTTTTTCTGAAAACGAAATTTTATAAATTTTCCAGGCTGTAAGTTGTGATTTGAAATTTTTGCCTGTTGGAATGAATTTCATGGATTCCATCACAAGATTGTTGCCAGATATGTGCATACAATATTTGTCAACTTCTTCAAATTGAAATAATACTGTGTTTGCTTCACATTCAATCAATGAAAATTTTGAAAAACATCTTTTTCCGTCTATGTTTTTTTTAATACCACCACAAGTTGCAACTACATAATTATTGGCTAATCTAAAAATACTGTCAGGAATAGTTTCATCTGGGCATTTGCAAGATGATTGTCCAAATAATTGAAAAGTATACAGAATAAAAAGTATTGTCAGATAGTCTTTCATATTACAATTAGTAGTAACTTGTTTCTCTCCTCACTTTCGCTGTAACCTTTTTGCGGCTTTCTAGCAGAACGCTTCACGTTAACAGGTTTAATTTTTACCAAAGATAAGGAAAAACGGAATATCAAGGCGGAAAAATATAAAGAAGCGGGGAATACCTGACTTTTAATTGTGGCGAATTCGCTATAATTAAAATCAGGGTTGTATAGAGCTTCCCATTCTCCAACATATTCAATTGTGCCTATTAAACTAAGCCATTTAATGATAGAGAAGGGCTTGCCTTATCAGTCACGTAGTGACTGAATATTTATAAAACCAAAAAAATATTAACGACTGTCCCGGTAGGGACAGAACAAAAGGGAACCCTATGTTTTGTCCTTACAGGACAATGGTATGTGTTTATTTGTTTTTATAAATATTAAATCCCTAACGGGATTTTAATGTTATCAGCTTTCACTCCACCCCAATCATATCCACTTCCTCCATTATCCTGCCGGTTTCGGTTAAGGCTGCAATTATTTTCCGGTAATGCAGGATGTCCTCGAATGAGAGCTCGCGGCCCTTGCGGTCATTTAGCCATTTCCGGGCGGGCTGTATAAGCGAAAGAAGCAGGGAATCTTAAGAAAGTGGTTTTGGGGGAGTTAAAACTCCTACGAGGTCAGTGTTATTCTTTGTCGTCGCCGGTTTTAAATCCAATACGTTTGCGGGGTTTCGGATTTTCCTGCTTTTCTATAAGTTCGTCAAGATAACTGAAAACAAGTTCAATGTTTTTATCCTGGTTCTCAAGTTTCTTTTTTATGGATTCTACTTCAAGCCGTATACTTAGATTATCGGTTAGCATTTGACGAACTTTTGTAAATATCCTCATAATTTGAATATTTACATTTATTGCCTGTTTACTGTTTAATACACTTGAAAGCATTGCAACTCCCTGTTCTGTAAATGCCATTGGCAGATATTTAGCGTGTTCTCCTTGTTTTAAGGTGCCAATTTGGCTCCTTAATACAAATATAAGAGAAAAGACATTAAACCGTTTTTTTATTTTTAAACATCTCTCACTCCACCCCAACCTTATCCACTTCCTTCATTATCCTGCCGGTTTCGGTAAGGGCTGCTCCCTCCCTGGTTTGTCCCTTTAAGCCACCGTAGCGTAGCAAAGGTGGCCTGACAAACCAGAGGAGGATCTTAATTTCCCTAAGTTTAATAAAACACTAAAACCTGATATTTTATGCCTGTTTTTGTTTAGTAATACTAAATTCTTATTTTTGACAAAATTGCCAATACATTAATGCTTAAAATGCAACGCTTTGTTTGCTCAGAATCTACGATAATTACTCATAAAAAAGATATGACGTTAATGCAAATGTTTGAAGTATTTGGTATTGAAAGCCATTCATTTATAGAAACTCCAACAATTGTTGGAGAATTATATAAAGCCCATTTTGCTATAACTCCAACAACTGTTGGACTAATTAAATTTTCAGATTGTTATTGTTCTGCAAAACCATTTTAGCATTATGAAAAACAAAGTAAACAAAAACACGGCATACAAAGAGTTCTTTAATAGTGTTTATAATGAAATTCAGAATGCCAGAATTGATATAGCTGCATCTGCAAATACAGTACTGGCTAAACTCTATTTTAATATCGGAAGATTAATCGTTGAAAAGCAAAAAGAATTCGGTTGGGGCAAATCAATTGTGCTGCAACTTTCTTCAGATTTAAACGAAATAACCGATGGTCGTAATGGTTATTCAGCACAGAATCTTTGGTACATGCGGCAATTTTTTCTGGAATATCAGGACAAACCGGGATTGTTTAAATTCGCACTAAATATTCCCTGGGGACAAAATCTTCTTATCATTTCAAAAATTAAAGATGCTAAGGAAAGGGAGTATTACCTTAAATCTACTGCAGGTAACGGTTGGAGCAGAAATGTATTGCTTAACCAGATCAAGGGTAATGCATATCAATACTATATTAAAAACCCTAAAAAACACAATTTTAACCTTGCCTTGCCTGAACACCTGGCAGAACAGGCAGATGAAGCGCTTAAAAGTACTTATAATCTAGATTTTCTGGGATTAACCCGGCCTGTTAAGGAACGGCAACTGGAAAACATGTTGGTTGAAAACGTAAAAAAACTATTACTGGAATTAGGTTATGGCTTTTGTTTTATTGGAAATCAACACAGGTTGTATCTCTGGGATAAGTATTATGATGTTGACCTTTTATTCTACCACAGAAAACTTCGTTGTCTGGTCGCAATAGAACTTAAAACTACAGAATTTCAACCGGAACACACAGGCAAACTCGATTATTACCTGGAACTGCTGAATGACCAGATAAAACTTCCCGAAGAAAACCCGTCAATAGGTATTATTCTTTGTGCAGAAAAAAATAATCTTGAAGTGGAATATGCGTTAAAAGTCGCTAAACATCCCATCGGTGTTGCCGAATATCAGCTGCATAAGCAAATACCAAGCAAATATAAAGGCCTGTTGCCTGCTAAAAACGATTTTAAGAAACTGAAATAATATTGCATATTAACAGTTTTAATAGTTGACGAATACCAATGACCAAGACCTACAACCAGACCCGCCGCCACGACCAAAGACAAAGACAAAGACATAATTTTTCTCACTCCACCCCCGCCTTCCTTTTCAGGTCATGGTCTTTGGTCATAGCAACGGGTCTGGTTTTATGTCATGGTTTTTGGTATTGTTTCTGGTCGTGGTCATTGGTAAACGCCAACTCAATGACACCCGATGAAGACAAGCGGAGCGAAGTCTGAATCGAGGTGGAATTGATCCTGAACGAAGTGAAGGATCTAAAAACCCTAAAGACTGCGAAGCCCGTGCATATGCAACAACCTTTGGCGCAAGCAGCCCCACCATGACCAAGACCTACAACCAGACCCGCTGCCAAGACCAAAGACAAAGACATAATTTTTCTTCACTCCACCCCCGCCTTATCCACTTCCCTCATAATCCTGTCTGTCTCGGTCAGGGCTGCAATTATTTTCTGATAATGCAAAATGTCTTCGAATGAGAGTTCGCGGCCCTTACGGTCTTTTAACC
This sequence comes from uncultured Bacteroidales bacterium, assembly GCA_964515655.1. Taxonomy (GTDB): domain Bacteria; phylum Bacteroidota; class Bacteroidia; order Bacteroidales; family GWA2-32-17. Next base: position 421 of record CAZEWB010000289.1, on the reverse strand, counting down.
ATTTCTGGGCGGGCTGGTAACCACCTATATAAAATTCCCAGGCTATTTGCGGTACACCTTCGAAATACTGAGTTGTATTTATCCAGACTTTGCCTTTTTCAAAACGTGGTTTCTCAACTAAGTTATTCCCGCTCTGCGGATACGATGTAATCCTCTTTTCCACAACCGGGCTTTCCAGCAAATGTATCTGCCGTAGCTCGCCGCCTAATTTTACCAACTGCCAGAATTTTTCTTTATCCTTCGGATAAGGCACTCGTGGAAAATCTATCTTTAAAAATTCCTTGTACTTTTCACGATAAGTGGGGCAGTGCAATACTGCATAAATGTAGTCGAGGATGTCTATGGGTGCAAAAGTGCCATCTACTTATTGTAAATCCATTATATCTCTATCCTGACACAGAAGAGTTTAAATTTAATGAAA
>CAZEWB010000288.1:0-5349 GCA_964515655.1 uncultured Bacteroidales bacterium | reverse complement strand
ACAGAACTGTAAAGTATCTGACAGGCGGAATTACTGCTGTAAATTTCAACAAGACAGGTTTTGTTGAAATTAACAGCAGTAATTCCGCCTGTCAGATACTTTACAGTACTGACGGAAATGAGCCTAAGAATAAATACCACGGACCTTTCGCTGTCAGGAATTCAGCGGTTGTAAAAGCTGTCTCTGTCAGCGGCAACGAGCAATCCGATATTGCCGTTTCTGAAATTACCATTCAGAAAAAATACCAGCCGCAACGCGGAACAGTGGTAATAATCGGGGGTGCCGAACATTGTAAAGAGATACATCAGAAAATGGTTGAGGTTGTCGGTGGACCCGAAAAAGCAAAGATCGCTTTCCTTCCTTCGTCCAGTTCTGCACCGTATGCGGCAGGAATGGACCGTGTAACGAGGTTCAGGGAATTCACCGGAATGAAGATTGACGAGGCTCTTGTTCCAATGACAGACGGCAAAAAGGATTTCAGTCATCTCGACAATAAAAGCAGATTCTGGATAATGCCTGTTGCCATTATGGACGACGAGACAACGGCTAAAAATCATAAATGCGATGAATCAGGTCCCCTTTGCGATGAATCAAAATTCCCGTGTATCGAAGAACATTTGTGGAAGCTTAACGCACGCAAACCGGAACTTGCCGAAAAACTCAGGGATGGTGATTACAACATTATTTTCATGACCGGAGGGAATCAGGCCCGTTACCTGGAATGCCTGTATTACGATGACTTCACCGAGACCCCCCTTCTTTCAATAATCCGCGAAATTCTCGAAGAACGTGGAGGTATTGTTTCGGGCACAAGTGCGGGCGCGGCAGTTCTGTCTGAAATAATGATACAGGGAGGCGGGAGTTACGGGGCAACTCTTGCAGGAGTTCTTCACCAGAACATTGATATCGCTAATTACGATGACGAGTATACTCCGTTCACCGATTTTAAGGACGGTCGCGTATGGGTAGGCAAAGGCTTTGGTTTCCTTCCCAGTCATATTATTTCAGGAACACACTTCGTTGCAAGAGGACGTATAGGCCGTCTGCTTACAGCTGCTTTTTATCTTAAGGGACTGCGCAAAAAACCGGTAACCGGTATTGGTGTTGATGAAGATACTGCTGTTTTTTTCTATCCCGATAACAAATGTGAAGTTGTAGGCGCCTGCGGTGCACTTATACTCGATACTTTTTCTTCGAAGGCTATTAAAGCAAACAGAGGGCTGTCGGTATTCGGCGCCCCGTTCACATTTCATTATCTGGAACACGGTGATATTTTTTATATTGATCCAAAAACAGGTAAAACTGAAGTTCTTTCAATAAATCCCTGCAAAACAATAATCACAAAACCCAATAATAAAAAATACTATTTCGAACCGGATATTTTCGGACAGAATCTCATCAGGAACTTTGTTTACAACTGCCTTATACAGTCAGATGCTAAATATGCCATAGGCACTGAAATCATTGACAACACAGAAAGCAGTTACGACAGTATTCTTTTCCATGATCTCGTTAACGAAGATACTATTCTGTTCAAGTTTAAAAAGACGACAAAAACAGCCGGTTATACCGGAAGTATAACTTATCACTGGTATGGAAAAGGAGAGTGTGACTTCCCAAAACTAAGAAAAGAAGTTGAACCCGACAGGTTTTCTTTTGCAAATGTCTACGTTGAAATCAGACGTCTTGATGTTATAAATTTCCCCGACCTGAGCGATTCTTCAAGCGTTCCCCTTTTATCAGAATATATAAAGGACGGATATACCGAAGAAGAATGGCAGGAAATATTCGATGACAGAAAAAACTACAGGCTTGGTCTGCTGCTTATACCCCGTCGTTTGAAAACTGATTTATTTACTTTTTTCTTCGATTACGCTTACTATGATTATGATAAAAATGGCAGGTATTCTCCTCCAAGGTTGTGTCCGGGTGAAAAAAACAAAGAATTTAAAGACTACGATATTGTTCAGATGAATACTGCCCCGCAGTCAGAGATATTTATCGACGGAACTCTTGCCGGCAAGACCAATGAAAAAGGAATGCTTGAGATAGATTCGAAAGACTGGGATGAGATCAAAGTAGTATTTCATGGTAAAAGCACAGAGTATGTCATTAATACCAAAAACAGTCATATAAGGGAATCTCTGCTTGTTTTCGAAGAAATAGACATAAAGCAGCATTAGTCCGATAACAAATTTTAATTCAGGCATTTGTTTTTTTAAAATATTGATATCTTTACGGCAAAATCATAACATGAAGAAGCCGACCTTATTGTTATTTGTCCTGCTCCCTGTAATGGTTTTTTCCCAGCCCGGCAACAACGAAAAGGAGAAGTCGCTTTACAATAAGGCAACTGAGTATATTGAAGAAGAACAATACGAGTTTGCAGCGAAGAAATGCATCAGGAAAACAGGCGGGCGGTGATCATCCCTGAGGAGAAAAAGTAATACCTGTCCTTAAGGACAAAATATCTTTTATTAAATTTTTTCATGACTACGACACAGTTTGTCGCAGCGACATGTTTACTTTGCGTCAGAACAACATCTCGCTGAGAAGATCTGAATTTAGACCAGTAAGATTATTTGAGGAAGAATATAAATATAAAAGTATATGATAGTACACAAACTAACAATGATACCTGATGAGGTAATTATTAAAAAGATTTATTTTATAAGAGGTTATAAAGTAATGTTAGACCGCGACCTTGCGGAATTGTATGGTGTTGAAACGAAGTATTTAAAAAGACAGGTAAGGAGGAACATCATTCGTTTCCCTGAAGATTTTATGTTTGAACTCAGTGAGAAGGAGTTTAACGATTGGAGGTGCCAATTTGTCACCTCCAATTCAGATCTAATGGGATTAAGATATGCTCCAATGGCTTTTACAGAAGATGGAGTAGCCCAATTATCCACTGTGCTGAATAGTGAGAATGCAATTATGGTAAACATTCAAATTATCAGGTTATTCAGCAAAATGCGAAAAATGTTACTAACGCATAAAGATATACTGTTGAAATTGGAACAATTGGAAAAGCAGGTCTCTCAAAACAGTGAGGAAATTCAGATGATATTCTCTGCACTTAAACAATTACTGAATGTCTCGCAGGAACCACGTAGACCAATCGGTTTCAGAACAATTAAAGAAGATGAATAAAAAAATATTTACCCTACGTCATATTTTGTCGCAGCGACATATTTACTTTGCATCATAACGACAGAATTATGGATACATTAAATTTTAATAACATGTTTTCCGGTAATGGATTCACAAAAGTTTTTTTAATAGTTGATAAAATAACTTTTCGAACTGATACTTTCTTATACAAAATCATTATTTTTGCTTAGATGTAAAACCCTGCGCACATTAATATTTTATTGTAATTCACGTCATTGAAAATATCAACACAAAAAACCGCTCATCACAAAACCAGAAAAATAATTAAACCAGAAATAATATGGAAAAGCAAAAAACAGAAGTTAAACCTTCAAAAAACAACGAAAAGCAGAAAGCGATTCAGATCGTAATTGACAAACTCGAAAAAGATTACGGAAAAGGAACTATAATGAAGCTGGGCGATAATCCCATCGCAGAAGTTCCCTTTATCCCTTCAGGATCGGTCGGACTCGACATTGCTCTTGGCATTGGCGGATATCCCCGCGGTCGTGTAGTTGAAATTTTCGGACCTGAATCTTCAGGAAAAACTACCCTTGCAATACATGCCATTGCAGAAGCACAGAAATTAGGCGGAATAGCAGCATTCATTGATGCAGAACATGCATTCGACCGCTTTTATGCACAAAAACTCGGCGTAGACGTAGAAAATCTGCTTATTTCTCAACCCGACAACGGTGAACAGGCGCTTGAGATAACAGACAACCTGATCCGTTCAGGCGCCATTGACATTATAGTAATTGACTCCGTTGCCGCACTTACACCCAAAGCAGAAATTGAAGGAGAAATGGGCGACTCTAAAATGGGTCTTCAGGCCCGCCTTATGAGCCAGGCATTACGTAAACTCACTGCCAATATCAGCCGCACAAATACTTGTTGTGTTTTCATAAACCAGTTGCGCGAGAAGATCGGCGTTATGTTCGGCAATCCCGAAACCACAATGGGAGGTAATGCTCTTAAGTTTTACGCATCGATACGTCTCGACATACGCCGCATGACTCAGATCAAAGAAGGCGAAGAAGCTACCGGCAACCGTACAAGGGTAAAAGTTGTAAAGAACAAACTTGCACCGCCTTTCCGCAAAGCAGAGTTTGATGTTGTTTTCGGTGAAGGCATTTCAAAAGTTGGAGAGATCATCGATATCGGAGTAGAGCAAAATATCATTAAGAAAAGCGGTTCATGGTTCTCGTACAACGAAACAAGGCTTGGACAGGGACGCGATGCAGTAAAAACATTGCTGAATGACAACCCCGAACTGGCCGACGAACTGGAAAAGAAAATTAAGGAAGCATTAAAACAGGTTCCACATGCATAAACTTATTGCCGGCATTTTTGCCGGCTTCTTTTTTTTACTTCTGGTTTCATGCGAAAACAACAGCGTGACAATTAAACCCGAAGATATTCCTGCTGATTCTTTAACTATCCCATATATAACCGAGCAGATAAGAAAAGAACCCAAGAACCCGGGTCTTTTCAGCCTTCGTGCACGTCTGTTCTTCGAGAGTAACCAGTTCGAAGATGCACTTAAGGATGCTTTGATAGCGCATCAGTTGGACACTATGAAGTCTGAGTACTACCTTCAGCTCAGTGATTACTATATTGCAAACGGGCAGTCGGAAAATGCAAAGAACACACTTGAGAAACTTACAAAAAATCTGCCCGATTATGTCGCAGGTTATGTCGCAATGGCAAAACTGTACCTTTATGTAAAGGATTATAAAAATGCAGCAAAATGGCTCGCTGATGCCGAGGGCAAAGATCCCCAGTTCGCACAGACCTATTTTGTAAGGGGAGTCATATTTCAGGAAACCGATCAGAAAGATAAAGCCATTAAGCAATTCCAACTTTCTGTCGAAAGAGATCCCAACCTTTACGAAAGCTATAATTTTCTCGGAATTCTTTTTGCTGAAAAGCACGACACAATTGCGGCGCAATATTATCAGACAGCTTCAAGACTCAATCCGGAAGCCGTTGAACCTCTGTATAACGAAGCCATGTTCTGGCAGGAAGAAGGAAAATACGACAGATCTATTGCACTCTATCAGCGCATTATTTCAGAAAAAGACAGCACTTATCCTTTCGCATATTTCAATCAGGCCTACATACTGCTGAATTATCAGAATAAATCCGATAAAGCTATTCCTCTTTTCAAAAAACCCCCCAAACACACCCAACACA
>CAZEWB010000287.1:0-5357 GCA_964515655.1 uncultured Bacteroidales bacterium | reverse complement strand
GGAACAGGTCCGGAATGACGGGAAGGGGGTTTTGGGCAAGTTTGTCATTAGGAGCGCCTGTCTGTTGTTGTTTTGTATGGTAAATAAAGAAAGCAGGCGTGTCGAAGGATGCACACATGCCCCCGCACACTCTTCGACACCGCCCATTCACTTATACTATAATAATTGTGACAATTGGGCGGGCTCAGAGTGACCCGATGCTTTTTATAAATTGTAAAAGATTTTCTAAACCAGGTGATTTTTTGCATCCGGACCCATGTTGAACAGAAGATCGAGCACTGATAATCCGGGGACAAAAGTGAATTTTTCTGAGAAAGTTTGAAGATATTCAGGATGAAGATGAAGATGAGGGTGGGACTTGGGGCTGATAGTATTTCTGAGATCACAACCGGCATACTCCTTAATAAATTCAGTTGTCGGTTCTGGTTGTTTGAGTCCGAGAATTCCGGTAAAATATTCGATCGTTCTGTGATTCAGTCCCCATAATGTTTCTTCCCCACTCTCAATTATTTCTTTTACGTCGTCGAAATAATGGATAAAAAAAGGTGTTTTACCGTAAGCGGAACGGATCGCATGAAGGTGTACGCGCTGCCAGGGGGCAGAATAATCGATTTTCACTTTATCAGTCGGAATTTTTGTTCCGTGATTTTTTACAAGCGGAACAACAAGAGCAAGTTTGCCATTGGACGAAAGTATCTCGCAGCGGTTACGGTAGGTCTGCTTTTTAAAATTCTCGTGCTTTTCCATCAGGGTATTTCTGCTTTCTGCAATAACAGAGAACCATGGCACAGGCGGAAAATATGCTGTACTAAGAACGACGGTCATGGTTTATATGCAATGTATATCATTTCATTTTCCATCAGGCGGTACTTATTCCTTTGTTCAGCGGAAAATGAATTTACAAAATTGTTCACATCCACTTTAAAGCCGGCCATTTCGAGTCTCTTGTTGTAATCTCTGCCATAAACACGCAGGTGGTCATATTGCCCGAAAATTTCTTCCCTTTCCTTACGTCCGGTTATTGAAGGATCTTCAAATGTCTTTTCACGCGAATAATCAAGAGGGACCTGCAGAATTGCCTTTCCACCCGGTTTTAATATTCTGAGTATCTCTTTAATTGCCTTCTGCTCATCGTCTATATGCTCCATGACATGGTTGCACATAACAAAATCGTAAAGGTTGTCTTCAAGTGGTATGTCGCGGATATCAAAATGTATGTCTGCAATAGGCGACTCAAGGTCTCCGGTCGTGTAATCCAGTGTTTTTATTTTTTTGAACCGTTTAAGGAAACACTGCTCAGGAGCGATGTGCAGCATTTTCTGAGGCTTTATAAAAAGGTCGCTCCGGTTTTTAAAGTAAAGCCACAACAACCTGTGACGTTCGAGTGAAAGACATTTGGGACAAAGACGGTTCTCTGACGTTTTTTTTCCGTAACCGTAAGGCAGCAGTTTTCTGAATCTTCCTCCGCAGACAGGACATTCATGTCGGCTCCCTGCATAAAACAACCTGAACACAAAGCTGAAAAAGTAACTGAACCTGATAAGCACAGGCCGGGGAATATTTCTGACAAGCCACTGAATAAGTTTTCTCATTATCCGGGAATTTTTAAAAACCGACTCCACCACGAATTATGTCCGCTGTCTAAAGAAAAGAAAACAAAAGAGACTTTTCCAAGAAGATGTGTTTCCGGAACAAAGCCCCAGATGCGCGAGTCCTTTGAATTATCCCGGTTGTCGTCCATCACAAAGTAATAATCGTATTTAAAAGTATATGTTGTGGATTCAGCACCGTTGATAAAGATCTTTCCGTTCTGAACGTAGAATTCATTGTCTTCGTAGTAATCAATTATTAAGGAATACAAAGGAAGTGTTTTTTCATCAAGATTCACAGTAGCGCCTTTTGCAGGAACTACCAGGTTGCCGAAATAGTCGAGATTCCATGAATAAAAAGCATTGCCGGGGAAGAACAGAATAGATTCAAGGTTCCGTGGAATTTTCATAATGTTCACGTTCCTTATCAGGCTGTCTTTCCTTAGTGAATCGGCTTGTTCGTTGGTTATATAAAAATCGTAAACATTAGGCGGTAATACTACTCCACCTTCGAAAATTCCTCTTGACTCAAGATATTCTTCAGTAAGCGGTTCGTGCGAAACGATGCGGTAACGGTACTTGCAATCAGGCGGGGAGGCCACCAGAAACCCGTTGACAAATATTTTTTTATCGGATATTGCCACTGTGTCTCCCGGTAAGGCGACACATCTTTTTACGACAACGGACTTTTTATCGTCGGGAAAGTCAAATTCAAGAGGATAATTTATTGCCATCAGGTCGTTGCGCTCCACATCTCCTGTACCGGGAAGTCTGAAATAAGGCAGCCTGATAAGATCGAGATACGAATGTATTGAAGTAAAAGGAATATTGTCACGAAAAAAAGGAAGGGTCAAAAGAGTAATCGGCAAACGTTTTCCATAAGTGAACTCGTTAATAACAACAATATCACCGGGAAAAACGCTGTTCTCCATTTTAGTGTCAGTAACAACAACGGATTCGAAAAAAAAGAAGTCAACTGCAAATACGATCAGCAGGCCGTAGATGACCGTTCTTCTCCAGTTCTTTTTTGAAGGCTTTCTTTTCTTTTTGTTGTTGTCTTTCACTTTCATTGTGTCGAAAACTTATAACGCAAATCCTTTGTCATTCTGAGCAGAGCGAAGAATCTCATTATCAGAACAATTTAGATCCTTCGCTTCGCTCAGGATGACAAAACGTGGGGTTTTGAGACAGCCCCCTATGCTTACATATAAGGACCTTAGTCCAAAATGTGATTAAATCAGGTTAGAACGTAGAAATTCAAAATTACAAACAAATTTCAAATCAGGGTTATTTCGATTTTGCAATTATTGAAGAAAAAATCTTTTTCAACTGAATGGCTTCGTCCTGCAATTCTTTATTACTCATATTCCTGTTTCGAATTTTAAAAAATGATCAATGTCAAACGAACAATTATCAATGTACAAGTACCATTTCTGTTCGTGATTTTTGCTTTTATTGGTCATTGAAAATTGAGCATTTGGAATTGTTCATTTAAAACGATATACATCAGGACTAGTTAACCAGTTTAAACAACCTGTCCCACCTGATATTCGAAGGGAATGATTTGTCTTTGTCCAATGAAAGCCATATAAACACTGCCTTACCAACAATATGGTCCTCGGGAACGAATCCCCAGAAACGTGAATCGAGCGAATTATGACGGTTATCACCCATCATAAAATAGTAGTCCATTTTAAAAGTATAGGTCTTCGATTCAACTCCGTTTATAAAAATCTTCCCATCGCGTTTTTCGAGCTTGTTTTCTTCGTACAGGCCGATGATCCTTTCGTACAGGGCAATGTTCTTTGGAGTAATATTAACAGTAACTCCTTTTTTTGGTATCCATATCGGCCCGAAATGGTCGCGGTTATATGAAATGGCGCTGTCCTGAGGGAACACATTTTCTCTTTCTGTATGGATGAATTTTTCGACAGAGATGACATTGGGAAACTTCTTTATCTTTTCGACGCTTTCGACAGTGAGTGGGATAACCATATGAAGCAGGTCGCTTTTCTTCGCAGTGTCGTACTCACCCCAACGCATCATTTCTGAAAAATGGATATCGTCCTGAGAAATATCAAGGCGTGTAAGGCTCTTAGGTTGAATTGCAGGGCCGTTGGTAGTTACAACATAGTTGTATTGCATATCTTCGAATTCATCGCCGGGCATATCGTTTATAAAAAGCGCTCCTTCTTTTACCTGTAATTTATCGCCGGGTAAGCCCACACAGCGTTTAATATAATTCTCTCTTTTATCAACCGGACGCGCCCTTATCTCGCCGAAGTTCATTTCTTCGCGCCAGACCCTGTCGCGTCCGTAACGACGGCATAGTTCGTAATAACTTTCATTCTGACGCTTGAGCGCTACTGTGTCGCCCTCGGGAAAATTAAATACTACTTTATCATATCTCTCTACTTCACCCAGACCGGCGATCCTCTTATATGGCCAGTATATCCATTCAAGATAACTCGGAGTAGACTCTGTCCCGGGCATTGTATGGTGTGCAAAGGGGAAAAACAAAGGAGTATTCGGCATCTTGGGACCATACGATACCTTGCTTACAAAAAGATAATCACCAACCAGAAGCGATTTTTCCATAGAAGAAGTAGGTATTGTAAACGCTTCTATAAAAAAGATCCTAATAAGAGTAGCTGCAACTACGGCAAAAATTATTGCATCCAGCCACTCTATCAGTTTACTGTTCTTCTTGTTGCGTTTCTTCCAGAATGTCCAGTTCACCTTTTTAGTTATATACATGTCGAATATTATAGGACCCAAAAAGAGAAGCCAGTAATTGCCTATCCATATTACCCATGGAAGAAATATCAGCATGGCAATACTGAACTTGAACCAGCGGTTGCGGAAGAATTTTCTCATAATTTTATCATTTCGGTTAGTAAATCGTTCATGGTAAAGTAACCCGTTCTTTTCTGCAGGAAATCTGCCGCCATAAGAGCGCCTGATGCGAAGCCCTGTCGGTTGAGCGCATTATGACTAATCTCTATCATATCAGAATCCGATACCCATTTTGAAGTATGAATTCCGAAGACTTCTCCTTCGCGGACTGAAGTAACGGGTATCGCATCATTTTTTACTTCTTCTTTGTCTCCGGTCAGTTTCCATTCTTTATACAGAGGACTGTTTTCAATAATATTCTTTGCGAGAGTTATTGCTGTCCCGCTTGGTTTGTCCTTTTTATGAATATGGTGTATCTCTCCGATGCTGACCTTATATCCCAGCGAACCTGACTTTTCTGACATTATCCTGTTAAGTAAAAAGAACAAATGTGTTCCTATATTATAATTGTTCGACTGGAGAAATGCTGTCTTATTCTGAATACAAAGTTCTGTAACGGTTTCAACCGGAATGTTCCAGCCTGTTGTTCCGCATACAACACGAATTCCTTTACTCAGACAATTCATTACATTATTATATGCTGATGCAGGTTCAGAAAATTCTATAACAGCATCTGTATTGTGCACGTCAAGCAGGTCAAGGTCTTTAATGTTATCCTTATCAATTATGAATGATATTGAATGACCATGCTCAGTTGCAAGTTTCTCAATGGTCTTACCCATTTTCCCGTATCCGACAAGTGCTATTTTCATACGATTATATATGTGAACATTTCCATTTCATAAATACTATCCTGTGTCTTTTGCCGCAGATTACACAGATTTACACAGATTATTTTCTGTGCAATCTGTGCAATGTGTGTAATATGTGGCAAAATACAGCGCAACACAAACACCAAACACACCCAACACA
>CAZEWB010000286.1:0-5360 GCA_964515655.1 uncultured Bacteroidales bacterium | reverse complement strand
TGTGTTGGGTGTGTTTGGGTTTTTTTTTTAAGGTCGATACTTATAATGTTCTCAGCCTTTTTATCGAAAGCTGCATCAATGATAACGTCGATAAGTTCTTTCTTTTTTACCCGGGGCATCTGTTAAAAATTAATTTGCAAAGTTATTAATTTTATATTAATAATGTACACTTACGAGATTAAACTCAGGGCAAACAGATCTAATTTTAAATAACTATAGAAATAACTCAACCGTAATTGTCTGGAATTAATGTCATTGTCTTTGGTCTTGGCGGCGGGACTGGATATTGGTCGTGGTATTTGGTATTCGCCAACTATTACGACCGTATATTTGCAGAAGACCGTGCAATTGCAACTACCCTTGGCGTCAGCAGCCTAACAAACCTCATTCTCCGCTCTCATTCTCGCTCTGGTTATGCAGCCCAACCATGACCCAGACCTCAGACCTGACCCGCTGCCACGACATAAGACCAAGACCATTCTATGGCAACGATGCGTCTTTTACATTATACTATTGCAAACAATTTAGATGGGTCAGCCCTGAGATTAAACTGAATACCAGTACTTTGTTCTATTCATGTCCAAAGTGCCATTCTTCCTGTCCTGTCTTAAGCCAGAGTTCTTTCTTTGCCAGACGAAGGATTTCGAATGTCCTTAAAGAGTCTGTCGGATCCCGGTATAATGTAAGATTCAGGTCAACACCTTCTCCGAATTCCCACGTCCCGGTATCACCGACTGTAGTATACAGATTGCCATCTTCGGTATAAGTATAACGGATTTCGGGCAGATTATCCGTAATAGAAATATTCTGATCGAGATAAAGAATTGCAGTATATTTCCATGTACCTGCAAGCCGTTTTGATTTGGAACGGAAACTCAGAAACGGACCGTCCTGATACTTTGAACACGAAACAGGAATTACCATTAATAACGCCGTAAAAACTATCAGGAATAGTCCTGAATAATTCAACTTTAGTTTACCTCTGTGTATTATCATATTGCTTAAATCTGTTACTTTTCGGTTTTTAAAAAAAATTTTGCTCCACTTAGTAAATGGTTTATGGGTTGGGCTGCTGGTTAAGTCTATCGTTATTGGTTGATAGTGTACTTTGTTCCGTGAATTCTGATAAACGTCCAAATCCTTAAAACTTTGTATTTTTTTCTTTGCATCCTCCATATCTATTACCTTTTTACATTTTACCAAACCAGTTGCTCAACCCATCAACTTTAGACCCTAATAGTTACTTACATTATCAGTTACCAAAAAGCAGCGTTTCGTGAATTCCCTTATGTATTTCGTACCAGAATTCAAAAGCAGCCTCACGTTTATTAAGACGGAAACGTTCGTACCAGTAATCTATTTCGAGCACATCCGACTTTTCTTCGAATTTTTTATTGATGAAAGTATGGATAATATCCATATTCCTCTCAGTTTCCCAGAAACCTGAAGAGTTGCGGCTGTTGATCCACCCGGAGATCTGTTTTGCATTCTCGGTATACTCATACTTTTTACCATACAGTTTTCCGACAATATCCGGTACCATTTCTTCGGCCCATCCTCTGTGAAACCTGCAGAAGCCCATATTATCTAACATTATCTCGCTGAACATACGTTTCGCATTTTCACGTCCAAGCGCCCGCGGTTCCATAAAATCCTTGCCATAATACATGTAATATTTTCCCATTATAGGCATTGGCGAAAAGGCGCCCGGGGTCCAGTACTGGTTTGGAACCATCCAGCCTTTTCTGCGGTAAGCAACATAAACGAACTTATCCAGGACCTTTTTCCCTCTGTCGCCGGCAATCTTGTGAGCCAGGATACGTGCTCCTTCAGAAAGGTCAAGCATAGTATGCTTTTTGCTGATAATGTTATCGAGTATTTTTGCCCCGATGTTTGCGTTTTTCATCGAATCACCAATTATGTCAAATCCATCGGGTTTGAAAAGCGGCTTTTCTTTAAGTCCGAGTTCCGAAGGTTTTATATGTCCTTTTGTCAGACATTCCATAAGCCACGAAACAACACCGCCGACAGAGATGGCATCGAATCCGTAAGTGTCTGCTTTATGATTCAGGATCTCTGCAGCCCGCTGGTCGAATATCCCCGACAAGGGCCCCATTGTCTGATAAGGTTCGTAGTCCTTTTTATATTCGCCGTTCAGTTTTTTACAAACTGCAACACAAGGTTCACCGCAGTTCTTCTGCTGTTTGGTTTTAATTGTCTCTTCGTTGAACTGCTTAAGGTAATGATCAACCACAAACTTCTTGTGCAGTTCAAGACGTTCTGATTCGGACCAATAAATAGAAGTATAGTTGAAAGCGATTATGTTGCTTTTGATAGTAGCGTAGTTAACTCCCAGTGTACCTCCGGTAAGGAATTGTTCATCGTAACGATACTTGGTAGTGGCTTCGATGTCCTTTGCCGCCATTTTCTTTTTAAAACGGTTCTCGAACCATGCATCAGCTACATTCCTGTCGCGGAAATCCTGATCGATATAAGTGCCACCATATATGATCCCTGCCAGGCCATGCTTCCGGTACATACTGCTTCCGAAGCCTCCCCTGCCCGCCCATGTGTCAACATAGGATATCTCGCCTTTGTGTATGGGAGCCGAACAAATTGCACCAAAATCGGTAACAGCCGAAGCCTGACCTACACTTAAAATACGCGGCTCGTTCTCGTACCTCGACCCGTAATTTTCGAACAGGTTTTCCATAACACCATATACACCCTGGCGGCCGCTTTTCCAGACATCCTGAATGTCTATTGGTTCTATTTCCACTTCAATTTCCTCACCATGATTACGGTTCAGGTATAGTGTTGAAGGTGCCGGTGCTTTCCCGACAATAGATACAAGGTTTATCCCGAGATTGTCAAAAACAAGCCCTGCACCACCCATAGAAGAAATATAAAAACCTCCCCAGCAGGGCGAATAACCGGTAAAGATCAGGCGGTTTGACCCCGGAAATATACTTCCTGCGAGAAGACCAGTGCCAAAATTGAGACTGTCGTATTTATTGCTGTGAAGAAAACCTATATCAACCGGACCAAAATACTTGCCAACAGGGTAACGTACAACTTTATAGAATCCCGTCGCTGCATCAACCATTAAAACTTTTAAAGTTGAATCCATTCACTTTTATTTTACGCGAATTTACAAGTATTTTGCCGCTTCAGAAAATTAATTTATTCACAAACTCTAAAAGGAAACAATTATATTGAAACGGTGTAAATTATCGCGTTTTAGTATTTGTATCAGGTTTTTTCTTATTTTTGAAGAAAAATAATCCCAACCTTTGTTACGGTTTGTCATCTTATTTTGCAAAATAATCCATAACTTTGGTTGGGATATAAACGTTATATGCAAACAAAAGAAAAGACAATATTAACATGATAAATTAATTTCAATTAAAAGTGCGGAGTTGGCAAGATAAACACTGACAAAAATAAAATGAAAAAACTAACAATTCTCCTGATTTTTTTTCCATTCATACATTTGTTCGGACAAACACCAACTTTGATTTTTCATTCAGGATTTGAACCTATAACCATAATTACATCAATTCCTATCCTTTCTGCTTACTATGCCGACATTGTGGGCATTGATATTTCTGTAAGCCCACCCAACGATTGGGTCAATGATCTGGAGAACCATCCTAATATTGGAGATTTTCAGATCGAGTACCAGGGAGGCAATAATACCATGCGTCTTGCACAAATAGTTGCTGATCCGACAAATCCGGCAAATCAAGTCTTATGGTTTTGGGTAAAAAACCCTAATGCTTCTAGTGGAACAAAAGGACGTGTGCAGGCAAACCTTTATAACAGCCCTACAGGTTTCACCAACCTGTATTATTCCGTTCGATTATACTTGCCTCATGATTTAGACACCCTAAAATATAGTACAGCCCAGATACATTGGTTCACATTAATGGAATTCTGGAATAATGATAACTGGACCAGCAACCCATACCCATTCAGGGTTTCTGTAAACCTCCAGAGAATGGGATATTTACCGGATTCGCTTCATTTTGGGGTTACGGCTGAAATGAATACAGATATGGCCACTGAGGCTATTGTTTGGAATTCACCCAATACAAATTTTTCAATTCCAATTGATACATGGATGAAAATAGAAATCAACTACATACAAGGCGACAGCACAACAGGTAGATTTTTTATGGCAGTTACTCCTGATGGAGGCAGCAGGACCTTAGTTTGTGATGTTACAGGATATACCTATCATCCCTCTGACCCAAATCCGGACGGATTAACTGAATTTAGTCCATTCAAACTATATACATCAGACGATGTCGTTGATATGCTGCGTAATTGGGGGAAACTGGCAAATGTTTACTGGGATGATTTTGAGATTTGGAACGATTCAACAGCGACAGCGGTGTTAACGGACATCAATGAGAAAACATTTAATAAATCCGTAAAAGTATACCCTAACCCTGCTTCTGACATTGTTACTTTGAATATTGACAATATAAATAATGCAAATTTGACATTGAATATTTATAATGTAATTGGTACTTTAGTTAAATCCGAAACGCTGAAACAAAATCAGCAACAAATTAACATTGGTGATTTAAGTAACGGAGTTTATATTGTTACAATTAAATCAAAAGACTTTACTGAAAATCAAAAACTTATAATTCAAAAATAAGATTGGCAGCATATAACACACGCTTAAATATACCGGGCGGACAGCTGCAATTTGGACAATGATAACAAATAATAAATATATTAGCGGTTTGACACCGACTGCAAGCAAATGCTCGTCGTTCCGTAGCTTCAAACGTTAGGTAAAGTAAAATAAAATATTGAGCCTATTCCAGGCTCACTTTCTGCCCAAATTTTTCCGCCAAGCATTTCCACATAAGCTTTTGAAATGGATAATCCCAGTCCTGCTCCTTGAAAATTTCGGGTAACCGATTCACTACATTGCCTGAATTTTTCAAAAATTATTTCCTTCTGTTCCTGACTAAAACCTATACCGGTATCTTTTACATAAAATTCAAGATAGTTATCCTTTTTCTTACAGCTAATTTCAATAGAACCTTTATGCGAAAATTTAATGGCATTCTTTACAAAATTGGAAAGAATATAATAACTTTTCTCTGCATCTGTTTTAATAGTGGCTTCATTTGGATGCAAGTAATTTTTAATACTAAAGCGAATTCCTTTTTCTTCGGCTTCATGCCTGAATAAGGAATAAATATTTTCGATTTGCTTATTCACATTTGTTTCTGATATATCAACCTCCATTTGTCCCGATTCCACTTTTGAGATACTGATTACATCATTAATGATATTAAGCATTTGTGCACCACCACCACCCAAACACACCCAACACA
>CAZEWB010000285.1:0-5372 GCA_964515655.1 uncultured Bacteroidales bacterium | reverse complement strand
TCACTGCCATATTTCTACGACAGCGTTCATTTCATAAAAGCCATGTTATAACAAGAGTATCCCGGAATATTATTACTTTCTGTCCCCCTTTGTCTGCACCCTTATAGATTCCCGGTGCACCATTTCAAGAAGATGTTTCAGGAATTCCTCTGAAATTCCCAGATCTTTTCCTGCCTTGATACGTGTTTCCAGTATGTTCTTCCAGCGCTTCAGCTGAAATATTGAAATGTGATTACGGTGTTTTATTTCGCCGATCTTTTCAACTATCTCCATCCTGTTTGCAATGAGTTCCAGAAGCTGGAAGTCAACAGAATCGATCTGTGAACGCAGTCGCATTATCTCGGTTTCGAGCGGGTTAATATCGGGCGCTTTAAAGATCAACTTTTTCATCATTGCGCCAAACTCAATCGGAGTAAGTTGCTGCTGTTTGTCGCTTTTTGCTGTAGGCGGGTTGTGGTGTACCTCAACCATAAGTCCGTCGAAAGAAAGGTCGAGGGCATACTGGCATATCTCGAAGATAAGGCCTGCCTTTCCTGCAATATGGCTGGCATCGCAGAGTACAGGGATCTCAGGACAGCGAATCTTTACCTCCAGCGCTATTTCCCATTTGGGTATGTTGCGCAGCCTTATCTTTTCGTAAGGATGAAATCCGCGGTGTATTGCAAGGGTTTTTAAAACGCCGGCATTTAGTATCCTTTCAATTGCTCCGAACCATAATTCGATGTCTGGAGTCATGGGATTCTTTATGAAAACAGGAACCTTACAACCTTTAAGCGAGTCAGCCAACTGTTGAACAGAAAAAGGATTCGAGACTGTCCGTGCACCTATCCATACCGCATCAAACCCGTGTTTCATGCATTTTTCGACGTGCTGCGGAGTGGCAACCTCAGTAATGATTTTTAACCCTGTTTCTTTTTTTACTTCCGCCATCCATTTAAGGCCTGCATCAGCAACTCCCTGAAAAGAATCGGGACGCGTACGCGGCTTCCACAATCCCGCCCTGAAATAATCCGTTCTCCCGCATTCTGCCAGCGGCTTTGCTGCAGAAAGTAACTGCTCAGGGCTTTCCGCACTGCACGGACCGGCAATGATTATTTTGCCGTAATCGTGATCGGTATATGTTTTTTTCTTTTTCACGTCTTTGGACTGCAAAAGTATTGTTTTTTTATGAAAAACACCCTCCCGTCATTGCGATCGTTGCTGCTTACAAGTAATGATTTCCAAAATACATATGCAACGAGAAGCAATCTCTGTGTGATGGGATTGTGCGTGGATAAACGGGATCGTATTAAGGTGTTTCTTTCCCGCATCATCCGCACAGCCCCATACGCATCCGATTGCTTCGGATTCATTTCTCGGAATTTTAATGTTGTGAATCCTCGTATATGACGCGCTTTTATTAAATTTTATAAAATTAGATGCTTTTGCCCTGCCATTGCCGACGATAGATGGTCGGAAAAAATCCTATTTTTGCAATCGGTTTCTATGGATCCTGAAAACAACATATTGCTGAAAATATCCAATGCTTCGGAGAACAACCTGAAAGGCATCTCGTTCAGCCTGCCGCATAACAAAATAATTGTTGTGACAGGAGTTTCTGGCAGCGGCAAGTCATCGCTTGCATTTGATGTTGTTTATGCCGAAAGCCGTTATCGTTTCCTCAGCAATCTGTCAGGTCAAAGCAGGCAGTTCTTCAGCAAACTAAGCAGACCTGATGTTGAGAATATAGAAGGGCTTCGTCCTGCTATTGCAGTTGACCAGAAAACAGTGTCATCGGGTCCGCGTTCTACCGTAGGAACTTTGTCCGAGATCTACGATAATTTTCGTCTTCTTTTTGCACGGCTTGGCATATCTGATGTTCCGGGACTTGAAATAAACCGAAGCCTCTTTTCCTTTAATACTACAAAAGGTGCATGTCCGGAGTGTAAGGGACTTGGGCTTACCGATTTTATCGACCCCGAACTTCTCATTTCCGATAAGAACAAATCACTGCGCGAAGGTGCGCTGGTTATTACAACTCCTACAGGTTATATTATTTATTCGCAGGTCACCATGGTGGTACTGAACCAGGTTTGCAATGCAGAAGGATTCAATGTTGACATTCCCTGGAAAGACATGACAGACGAACAGAAGCGAATTGTTTTGTACGGAACCGAAAAAATAAAAATTCCATTCGGCAAACATCCTCTTGAATCCCGGATGAGATGGAAGGGCATCACTGCAAAGCCGAGAGAAGAAGGCTATTACAGGGGAATACTGCCAATAATGGAGGAGATACTGAAACGCGACCGGAACGATAATATCCTTCGATTTGCCCGTACTATTGATTGCCCTGTCTGCAACGGAATGAGGCTTTCGAAAGAAGCGCTGTCAGTTCAATGGAACAGAATGAACATTGCAGAAATGTCTGCATTCACCATTTCCGAAACAGATGACTTCTTCAGGAATTACAAACCGGAAACTCATGAAAAAGCGGTATTTGATGAGATATCTGCAGCGGTTTTAAAAAGAACAGGACTGCTGATGAAACTGGGTCTCGATTACCTTACCATTTCAAGATCATCGGCTTCGTTATCCGGCGGAGAGGCACAGCGCCTGCGATTGGTGAACCAGGCAGTTTCGTCGTTGCAGGGATTGTTATATGTGCTTGATGAGCCTACAGCAGGCCTGCACCCCTCGGACTGCATGAAACTTATGCAGGTGCTTGCTGATCTGTGCGACAAGGGAAATACCGTGATCGTTGTTGAACACGACGAGAACATAATCAGGAATGCAGACTGGATAGTTGATATCGGTCCCGGCGCCGGGTTTAAAGGAGGCGAACTGCTCTTTTCCGGAACTCTCAGCGAATATCTGAAAAATTCAATTCCGGCAAGTCCCACCTGGAAAATGCTGACGGGAAATGAGGAAAAGAAAAACAACAGATTCTCATTGAATGGAGAACCTGTCATCTTCAGCGGACTATGCAGGAATAACGTGAAAAATGCGGAGGTTACAATTTTCACAAAAACACTGAATGTAATTACAGGCGTTTCCGGAGCAGGTAAATCGTCGGTTGCAGAAGCCATCGAAGAAAAAGTTCTTTCTGAAAAAAGTACTTTCCCTTTCGGCAAGGTCATTTATATAGACCAGAAACCGATCGGACGCACGCCAAGAAGTAACTCCGCCACATATACAAAAGTGTTCGATGCTGTCCGCAAATTATACGGTAGCCTTCCCGAAGCAGCAAAGAACGGATTGAAACACTCGGACTTTTCTTTCAATACCGGTAATGGCCGGTGCCCTCAGTGCGATGGTGCAGGATACTTGCAGATAGGAATGCATTTCATGGGCCAGGTCGAAATTATCTGTGATGTCTGTCATGGACAACGTTTTCTGCCCGCTGTTCTCAATGTCACTTTCAAAGGGAAATCAGTACTTGACGTGCTGAACATGAGAATTTCAGAGGCCTGCGAGTTCTTCACCTGTGTGCCTCCAATTTATAAACCGCTTGAGATAATGGATTCCCTCGGCCTTGGTTATCTCTTCCTCGGGCAGCCGTCCACAACACTTTCAGGTGGCGAAGCACAACGCATCAAACTTGCAGCAGAACTTGCGGGTCCTTCAGGAAAGAACTGCCTTTATCTTTTTGATGAACCAACAACAGGACTGCATAATGCTGATGTGGCATTATTACTTAATGCCTTCAGTAAACTCACAGACAAGGGTCATACAATACTTTGTATCGAACATCACAGCGATATCATCAGGAACGCCGGGAACATTATTGACATGGGTCCCGGAAGCGGCAAAAAAGGCGGCTACGTTGTTTATTGCGGAATACCTGATGGTCTGATCTCGGCCGGAGATAGTATAACCGCTAAATATTTGTTCACCGGGGATTTTACAAAACAGATCGGCAGGAAAACCGGAACAGAAAAAGCCATTATTTTCAAAGGAGTAAATACCAACAATCTTAAAAAGATCTCCGTCAGCATTCCTCATAATAAAACAACAATAATTACCGGCGTTTCCGGTTCGGGAAAAACATCTCTTGCGTTTGATACGATATATGCCGAATGTCATCAGCGCTTCACAGAGAACTGGTCGTCGTACATACGTTCTCATCTGCCGCAGCTTCCCCGCGGTGATTTTGAATCCTGTTCGGGAATAACGCCGGCGCTGGCCGTAAAGCAGGACCCGTTGTCAGATAATCCCAGAAGTACCGCAGGTACATATTCAGGAGTCTATGACTTGTTGCGGCTTCTTTTTTCGAGAGTGGCAGGACAGAAGAATAAGGGACGCAATATTTATTCGTCGGTATTTTCTTTCAATCATCAGGACGGGGCTTGCAGGCATTGCAAGGGACTGGGGGAGATAAAAAGCGCCAATCCGGTTAAGATCATTACTCATCCTCAAAAGTCTGTCCTGAACGGTGCTATGGATGGAACGAAAACCGGGAAATTCTATGGCGACATAAACGGACAATACGTTGCAGCTATGATTGCAGTTGGGAAATTGTTGAATATTGATTTTTCGGTTCCATGGGAAGATCTTGGTGAAAAAGAGAAGAATATTATAATGTACGGCACCGGTGATGTAAAATATAAGATCGAATGGAATTATGCCCGTGGCGCCCGCGAAGGAGTTTATGATTTCGAGAAAAACTGGCCGGGTATTGTCGCTCATGTCAACGAAGAATACGAAAGGAAACATGCCGACAAACGCGGAGATGCAATGTTGCCCCTGATGAAAACGGTGGTATGTTCTGAATGTCACGGAAGCAGGCTTAACCCCGAAGCGCTTAAGCACAAAGTCGGAGGACTCGATATTCATGAATTTGCCTCGATGGAAGTTTCTGACTGCAAAATGTGGTTCGAAAAAAACAGGGAAAACCCTGAAATTGCCCCGTTCAAAAAAACAGTTGATGCAATAATTGAAAGACTTGAATCGCTTGTATCACTTTCGCTGGCATACCTGCCACTTAACAGGACCACCGGCAGTCTGTCGGGAGGTGAACGGCAGCGTCTTAAACTTGCAAATATTCTCGACTCATCTTTTTCGGGCATCACCTTTATCATCGATGAACCCGCTTCCGGGCTGCACCCTGTTGACCGGATCAGTATTAGCGAACGCCTGGAGCAACTTAAAAATAGCGGTAATACATTATTAATAGTAGAACATCAGAAAGACTTTTTCGGAATAGCCGACCATATCATCGAAATGGGACCCGGCGCGGGTAAAGAGGGTGGCGAAATATCATATTCAGGATGCGCTGAAGAATATGTCAGACTTAATGGTGAAGTGAAAGACTTCCATTCTCCCCACCCAAAACGTCATCCTGAACTTGTTTCAGGATCTCCCCATGCCCCTGCACAAAATGAGTCCGTCCA
>CAZEWB010000284.1:0-5372 GCA_964515655.1 uncultured Bacteroidales bacterium | reverse complement strand
TGTGTTGGGTGTGTTTGGTTTTTTTTTTTTTTTAGTAATATCTAATCTATTCATTTCAAGTCAGAATTTTAAAAGTATTGAAGAGGTGAATGAATTTTTAAAAGTTCATGTTCTTGGTAAAAGAATAGATGAGATATTACCAAAGAAAAAGGGAAGGAAGACTAATTTTGAAAAATCTGATGATCTGATTTCTGAAGCATATGATTGTCCTCCTGATGAAGGCCTGAAACTTGCAAAAAGGGCTCTTGAACTGAATCCCGAGAATATAAGGGCATTGAATTATGTTGCAGAATCAGAAGAAGATATTCTGAAGTCAATTGAACTTTATAAAGAATCAATGAATATCGGATACAATTATTTTGGTGATGATTTCTTTAAAGAAAATAAAGGGCACTTTTGGTTGATTCACGAAACCAGACCATTTATGACTGCAAAGCAGAATTATGCTGAATGTCTTTATGCGGTGGATAGATACGATGAGGCAATAAAAGAGTTTCAGGAAATGCTGGAATTGAATCCAAACGATAATCAGGGAGTTCGCTTTTCGCTTTCAGTATTACTTTTGGAACAAAAGATGTTTAAAGAATATCTCATTCTTTACAAAAAATATAAAGATGACTGTTCTGCTCACTGGCTGTTTAATTACGCTTTGTTTTTATTCTTGTCGAAAGGAGACGTTCCCGAGTCTTATAAGGCATTAAGAGTAGCAGATGAAAGTAATAAGCTAGTACTGCAGTATATATCACAGCAGAAACCAATTCCTGAGGATCGTTTCCCTGAATATTTCAGTCCTGGTGATGAGGATGAAGCATTGCTTTACCTTATGGAAAGTCATTTGATTTGGGCTAAATACCCCGACACAATTTTCTGGATCATGAGGTATATTAACAGGAAAAAGAATCAAGTATGATATTTTAAGCGCAGTGAGTATCAGCGTAGCGAATATCGCGAAGCAAATATCAGCGTAACAAAAAAGGTATAAAGGTATACGGTATAAGTTCGTCTGGCGCACATACCCGCGCGTTGGTGTGTGTGCCAGGTCTCCTCTATACCTATATACCTCCATAACTTTTCTGACAATTGAACATTTAAACTTTTATCGCGAAGCGAATATCAATAGTTCTATAATGTGCAGGCGTGTTCTTTTTTTTACTAAATTTGTTCCTTTAATATTGACAGATGCGCAGGATATTAACGTTTTTCTTTTTCGTATGTTTCTCAGGAACATTATTTTCACAACTTGCTTCATGGGACCTCACTACCGTATACACGGCAACTCAGACAGCAACATATGTTAACGCTCTTCCTTTTACTTTTGGAAGTGGAACTTCAGCACAGAATATTGGCACATCAGGCGCGTATTGCTCAAGCTGGACAATAAATACAACTCCTGACCTTACCGATTATTTCCAGGTTGCAATTGCCCCATCGCCGGGATACAAACTGAACATAAACACTGTTGCTTTTTCTGAAAGACGTTCGGATACCGGACCTGGTGAATATCTGTTAGTATATGCTACCGATCCTAACTTTACAAGTCCTGTTACCCTTAATACATATCCTATCCCCGACAATAGCCTTTCGCGCGACGGAACGATTACCGGCCTTAATATTATTGTAAGCGATGGAGACACTCTTTATATGAGATGGTACGGTTATAAAGCCGAAAGCGGTGCAGGGACATGGCGCATTGATGCATCAACCCTGTTTTTTAATGGTACAGTTTCGCAATCCAATCCCAACGACAACAATTCGTATGCAGTTGCACCAACCGTTCAGGCTCCTCCTCTTTCGATCGTGCCTGCGGACGGCGGTTTCAACGAAGTCTTCCGCTTTGTAATTGTTGATGCCGGTACAAGCGACGGCCTGTCGACCGACGTTACATTTATAAATATTGCTAATGCAAATCCAACAGGAGGCGCAGCATGGACACAGGTGGCAGATAGTTTTATTCTTAAGCAGGGAGCTTCGGTAATTCCTGTTTCTTCAACAACTGTTACAAACTCAAACATATTTTTTACAATTCCATCGGGAAATTTAATGGTAGGGGATGACAACAACCTTGAAATAAGTTTGTACGTTCAGTTGTCTGATTCAGGTATTACTGACGGAGCTACTCTGCAGTTCTCAATTCCCGAACAGAATCCCGGATGGGATGCTGCTGTTACCGGCAGCGGGTTTGACATTAATTTTCCTGCAGAAATATTTTCTTCGATCCATACAATTGACGTTCAGGCAACTCACCTTACTTTCGCTGTTCTTCCTCCATCGATATGGCAGAATGTTAACTTTCAGATAATCGCTGCAGCTACCGACGATAACGATAATGCAGATTCGGGATATGATCTTCCTGCAACATTGTCTCTTGATTTTGGTAATGGAAATCTGACATCTGTAACCGGTCTGACACAAAATTTTTCGAATGGAGTGTTTTCTCTTAGTGATTTGAACTTCGACGGAACCGACTGGCTACGCATAAAACTTCAGGATGATGCGCAAACCTTTACTGCAATTTCAACTCCGCTCATTTATTCTGCACCCGACAATGTAATTCTTGACGACAATTTCAATGATGGTGATTATCCGGTCAATCCCGTATGGATTGGCACAACTGTAGATTTTATAATTACAACGGACACAATGCTGCACCTTTTTTCAGTCAGTACAGGCGATGATACATCGTATGTAGTTTCTCCAGTCAGTTATCAGGCCGACAGTGTTGAATGGAGCGCACTCATTAAGCTTGAGTTCGATCCGTCTTCGAGTAACTATACAAGATATTACCTTGTCAGCGATCTGCCCGACCTGACAATGCCTGTCAACGGATATTATATTCAGATAGGCGAGACCCTTTCTACCGATGCAATTGAAATGTTCAGGATGGATAACGGATTTGCAACATCGGTAATGCGTGGTCCCGACGGGCAGGTAGCGGTAAGCCCGGAAGTAAGAATAAAAGTAGTAGGGTATTCCACGGGAGTCTGGAAATTATATGCCGACCTTACCGGCAACTTCGGATACCAGCTTCTTGCAACAGCTAACGATAACACATACATGTTCCCAAGGTTCTTTTCAGGATTTTATGCCCGTTATACGCATACTTATGCTTCCGGCAAGTTTTATTTCGATGATGCATACTGCGGTCCGATAAGAGTGGATTCTGTGCCGCCTTCTGTGGTTTCCGTAAGCCTCACCGATTCGGCAACTCTTGATCTGGTATTTTCCGAAGCAATTATCGAAAGCGATGCTCAGAACGTTGTGAATTATATTGTATCAAATTCAATCGGAAATCCGGTTACAGCTGTTCAGATGGCAAGCGATAAAACACGGATCACTCTGACATTCTCTCCTGCTTTTACAAGCGGAACTTCTTATACGCTTTCGATTACAGGTCTGCATGACCTTTCCGGTAATGAGATGCCTCTTTCGCAGCATAATTTCTCGTTCTACAGAGTGAATAAATACGATATTGAGATAAACGAGATACTGGCGGATCCGACACCGCCTTTTCTGTTGCCCGAATGGGAATACATAGAACTATACAACAGGACCGCATACGATATTGAGGTTACTCAGTGGACCATCAGGGTTGGCACCACAACTAAAACATTCCCGGTTTCGTTTATTCCTGCAGGAGGATACATCCTCCTTACACACGAAGATGCTGTTACAGAGTTTCAGACCTATGGAACAGTCCTTGGCCTTTTCACTAATTCTAACATGTTGAATATTTCGGGTGATGAGATTGAACTTAAAGACAAAGAAGGGCGGCAGATACATACAATAACATACTCCGACACCTGGTTCGACACTGATTTTAAAAAGAACGGCGGCTGGTCGCTGGAGCAGATAGATCCTTCGAATCCATGCGGCGAAGGAAGCAACTGGAAAGAATCTTCCGGTTCACTCGGAGGAACACCGGGAACTCTGAATTCTGTTCATGCATCAAATCCCGACTCGCAGAGCCCTGTGCTTTTGAAGGCTATACTGGTACCACCAGACACACTTTATCTTTATTTCAATGAGATAATTGATACGGCACAGGTGTATAACGTTTCTTTGTATTCCGTTGACAATAATGTAGGGAATCCCTTAAGCGCTGCTTTTTCGGGTACTACGGGTAAAGTATTAAAGCTGTGTTTCAATCACACATTCGGACACGATACAATTTTTACTTTAACGGTTGCGGGTCAGATACGCGATTGTGTAGACAATATAATTTCCGCTAACCAGACCGCACGTTTTGCATTCGCATATATGCCGGAAACTTTCGAAATTGTTGTGAATGAAGTGCTCTTCGATCCAAGAACTGACGGCGTTGACTTTGTTGAAGTTTACAACAGGTCGCAAAAAGTTTTCAACCTTAGCGATGTAAGGCTTGCTTCGATGGATGGCAATATAATGGAGGAGATACTCCCCGTTACTGCAGAAGGCCAGTACATTTTCCCGGGCGATTATGTTGTAATTACAACCGATCCTGCATTAGTGTCTTCTCAGTATGATGTTCCGAATCCCCGCAATATGGTCACAGCGCCTTCAATACCAACCTATAATAACGATGCAGGCAGAGTAATGCTTATGAGCAGCCTGCTTGATACTTTGGATGATTTCACATATTCCGACCAGATGCAGTTCCAGTTGCTATCTTCGTTCGATGGCGTTTCGCTGGAACGTGTCAACTACAACCTTCCTACACAGGATGCGAACAACTGGCACTCTGCCGCCCAGAATGTGGGATTTGCAACACCTACCTATAAAAACTCACAATATGCCGAACCGGGAAGCGCCGACGGTAATTTTTCGCTGGAACCAGAAATATTCTCACCCGACATGGACGGATATAATGATGTGTTGTATATACATTATAATTTTGCCGATCCTGATTATGTTGCCAATGTCGTAATATTTAATGCTGCAGGAAAGATAATAAGGACACTTGTTGCCAATGAACTGCTTTCAACCCAGGGCTCTTTTACATGGGACGGTCTGGACAATAATGACAACAAAGCATTACTCGGTTTATATGTGGTCTATGCTGAGGTATTCGACCTTAATGGAACAGTTAAGCATTATAAGAAGACGTGTGTGGTGGCGGGGAGGAATGAGTAAAATTATTCAATGCTTAAGCCGGTAAATAATTCCTATTTGAATTTTAATCATATAAATATTCTTTCCAAGTTCAGGTTCAATGTCCAGAAAATTTTTTGTCTGAAATATTCTTGAAGGAATTATACTGGAATGGACTGCCCATCGCTTATCTTTATCAGAGGGGTATTCAAATCTGAATGGAAATGCTAATTCAAAACGACTATATCGTTTTAATGAAATAACTAATATTAACTAATCCACATCCCGGCTGAGGGTTTGTCCCG
>CAZEWB010000283.1:0-5375 GCA_964515655.1 uncultured Bacteroidales bacterium | reverse complement strand
GCTCATTGAAAATTGAGCATTTGGCATTGTTCATTAAAACGATTACAATTTTATTCCCCACTCATTTTGACAAAGAACCTGCCATTTCTCGTTTACCAAAGACCACGACCTACAACCAGACCCGCTGCTCTGACCTCCCGATAATTCGGGAGACCACGACATATCTGTTCACGGGTTTACCTGAATTCCCACCATCAGAATATCGTCGGTCTGTTTGTTTTTTCCCATCCATTCGTTATGATAATCTATCAACTCCTGTCTTTGCCGGTCAACCGGTAGATGCCAAATGGTCTTCATCTTGTCCCTCATCCTTGTAAACATCATTTTGCGGTTTTCCGATCCGCCTATCTGGTCAAAATATCCATCGGTGAACAGATATATCATGGAAGGAGTTGTAATGTTCAGATCATAGACCCTGAAATCATATTCTGATGATTTCGAGAACACGCCGCCAATGCTGTACAGGTCTCCCTGAAGAACACTTATGTCTTCGTTTGTAACAACACATGCCACCTGATTGGCCATAGCGATCTGATATTGTTTTGTCTTTTTGTCGTAGCGGATCAGCGTCATGTCCATGCCCTCATCGTATCTCCCCGAATCGTTGGAATTGTTCTGAAACGATGTTTTAATCTTTGTGCTCAGGGAATTCATAAATACATTTATTCCGGAATCGGGATTTTCCTCTATGATATTATTCATAAGAGTATTTGCAATAACGCTCATAAGGGCACCCGCTATGCCGTGTCCGGTACAATCCACAATTGCAAGCATATTACATGAATCGCATGAATGAAGCCAGTAGAAGTCGCCTGAGACAATATCACGTGGAATGTAAATTTTAAAAACATTCCCAAATATTCCCTTTATTGCCCCGGGCCCCGGCAGCATGGTTCTCTGTACCGTTAAGGCATATTCAATGCTTTCGGTGATCTGCTGGTTTTTCTGCGACAGTTGCAGGTTGACCTTTGCAAGCTGGTCGAGGTTGGTATATATCTCTTCTTTCTGTAACTGTATCTCATTGTTTCGTTCCTTAAGCAACCTGTTATTCCTGTTCTTTGTTCTGTAGAGGTAAATCATAAGAAAGACAAGAAGACCGACAAGAGAAATACCGGCCAGCAAAGAGTTCCGTATAATAATGCCTTTTTGTTCAGTCTGTTTAAGGATCTCGATTTCTTTTTCTTTGTTCTTCAGGTCATACCTCACCTGCATCAGCGCCAGCTTTTCACCGGCCTCCTGTGTAAAAAGCGTATCATTTATTCCTACATAACGGGCAAGATAATAATAGGCGTCGGTATAAAACTTAAGGCTTTCGTTTGTAGAAGCAAGGTTTATATAGCAATCCCTTTTTTCTTTGTTGTATTCAAGCGAGTCGGCCACATACAGTGCATTAAGGAACATCTCCCTTGCCTGCATGTACTTTTTTTCACGAAGGAACAATTCGCCCATGTGCCGGTATACCAGCATCCGGTAAGCCATGACCTCGAGTTTGTCGGCAATTTCTTTTGCTTTGGTATAAATAACAAAGGCCTGATAATAATCTTTGCGCTTGGCCGAAACCGAGCCGATTCCAAGAAGACTGTAAAACATTCCCTCGGTATTCTTATTATCTTCTTCTATCAGATAACTCCGCTTATAATACTTATATGCTTCCTGCAGACTGTCTAACGTTTCGTAAATAACGCCCAATTTGTACAAATTGTTAAGTATCTGGTTGTCTTTTCCGCTTTTTTCGGCAAACTGCAGTGATTTTTTATAATTTTCTATTGCCAGATCGCTCTTTTTCTGTGACTGATATACTAATGCAATATGATTATATGTAGTCGAGATCAGATAATCGTCATTCTGTTGTTCGGATAATTCCAGCGATTTATAGTAAAGCTGGAGCGCCAGTTCGTCTTCGCCCAGAAACAGATGCAGGGAGCCGATAAGGTTCTGCGACTCGATGATCCCTTTGATGTCCTTTTTTTCAACGCTTATTTTTAATGCTTTTTGCGCCAGCAGCATTGCCTCCTGTGGCTTGTTCCCCTTTAGCTCCGACGCCCTTTCAATCAATTTGGCCACATCGCTGTTGCTGACTTTTTTGGTATCCTGAGTAGGAAGCCAGGCCGTGAAAAAACACAGCAGCGCTATAAAAATTATGCTATATCCGGCGCTTTTTACTGATTTCATATTTTATTTTTTACTGAATTTACAACCTATCACAAGTACATCGTCAATTTGCCTGACCCCGCCCTTCCACTCAGAAAAAGTCTCACAAAGTTTCACTTTCTGAGTTTCGGGCGGCAACATGGAAATCTCTCTCAGGAGGTTTGTGAAAGCGTCTGCCATAAATTTCTTTTGCCGGTCGCCCCCGAACTGGTCCTGAAATCCGTCGGAAAAAAGGAAAAGTCCGTTAAACTGACTTGTGTTAAATATCTGGTTTTTGAACCTTACATTCTTTCTTGTCGAAAAAGAGCCGCCAATAGAAAACAGATCGCCCTGCACTTTAACAATACCATCCTCGTTGTAAAGTATCAGCGGCATGTTGGCTCCGGCGAAAGTAAGTTGATTTTTTTCGGTATTAATGTTACATACCGCAACGTCCATTCCGTCTTCCTGTATATTCTCACTCTGTTGTTTCTGGTGCAGGACGCCAATGATCTTTTCGTTCATTTTGCTCAGGATCTTTGCAGGATCGTAAACCCCGTTCTCGCGGATAATTTCATTAAGGATCGAAGACCCGATGAGCGACATAAAAGCTCCCGGCACGCCATGTCCGGTACAATCTGCAGCGACAAGAACGGAAGTCGTGCCATGCTTGTAAAACCAGCAGAAATCACCACTTACAACATCCTTAGGCATAAGTAACACAAATGATTCGGGGAAAACTTCACTTAGTTGTTCTTCGTTATGCAATATTGCCGTCTGTATCTTTTCGGCATATTCGATGCTCTGAGAAATAAGGCCGGTCGTCTTTTGTAATTCAACAAGGTTTTTCGACAGTTCTTCACTTTGCTGTTTTATCTTTTCTTCGGCCTTCTTTATTTTTGAGATATCAGTATCTATTCCTATGACCTTTATGACATTTCCTTCGGAATCCATTATCGGCGTTATGGTGGTCTGGGTCCAGAATGTTTTACCTTTAGAATTTGTTGCCAGCGCCTGATATGTGGCCGATCTTTTTTCTGCCATACAGCGTTGCCATATTTTCTCTATTTCATCTGTATAACTCGAGGTAAGCAGACTTTTTCCTTTATTTGCATATAACTCTTCGGGAGTTATTCCGTACATTTTTTTAAGACTTTCGTTTATCCATTCGTAGTTGCCTTCTTTATCCATTATCATCACAACATTGTCGGTTTCGCGGGCAACGATACTCAGTTTTTCGAGTTCGGAATTTATTTTTTCGAGTTTGTCGCGGGTTTGTTCTATTTCTTTTTTCTGCTTCAGCACTTCCTGTTCAACATCTTTAAGCCTTGTGATATCCGAGTCGATGGCAACAATTTTCGACACATGACCATCATCACTTAGCACCGGGGACAATGTTGTTTGTGCCCAGAATATCGTCCCGTCCCTTCTTACAACTTCTGATTCGTATATTACCGTTTTCTTTTCTTTCACACATTCATGAAAGTATTCGCGTATTTTCGGATTCTTGCTATAATCCAAAATATTATCGGCTCTTTCTTTTATCAGTTCCTCAAGGTTGTAATTATTCAGTCTGAAAAAGCCATCGTTTATCCATTCGAACTTGCCGGAAGCATCCATTATCATAATTGAATTGTCTGTTTCCCTTGCAACTATGGAGAGCTTTTCGAGTTCCTTGTTGATAATCTGAAGCTGTATGTTTTTCACTTCTATCTCATTCTTCTGATTTTCTATCTCAGCAGTTCTTGTTTTTACAGTTTTTTCCAGATAAATATTGGCTTTTTTAAGACGTTTACTGTACCATTTAATGAAAAAGAAAATTATTGTAAGGGTCAGTACAAAATAAATAAAGTATGCCCACCATGTCCTGTACCATGGTGGCAGAATTTCTATCGTAAAGGAAGTGATCTTACTTTCGTGGTTATAATGATTGCGGGATTTAACGTTAAAAGTGTACAGCCCTTCCGGCAAAAACGGATAGTTTACCTTTGTTTCGTTTGTCCATTTTGACCATGAAGTGTCCAGACCGGTAAGCATGTAACTGTACTCGTTGGCAGTCTGCTTTTCGAAATAAAGAGATGAAAAGAAAACCGTAAGGGAATTCATTTCAAAAGTAACAGTAATATTATCAGGCAGGGTATCGCTCAGCACACCCTGAAAGACAAGGGAATCTTTACCGGTCAGTATCTGCCTTATCACTGTTTTGAAATTTCTGCGGACACTGTCAATCTTATTCAGATCCATCACAAAAAGGCCTATATCTGACGAGAACCAGATCTTATTATTTATTGTATCCGGCTGCATAAAAAAGATCTGTCCCTGTATTCCTCTCGGATAAATTATTTTCATTTCAGGGGATTTTCCCGGCCACATTTTTATCCTGGCAAATCCCTTGTCGGTATAGCTATATGCAAGATTCTTATTAAAGAAACAGTAATTATTGTACAGGACAGAGTCGCCTTTGTAAAAAAGAGGGAACAGTGTGTCTTTCGCAAAGCGGTCGGTTTTTCCGTTGTAGGTATAAAATCCGGATCCCGCCAATATGGTCAGGCTGTCAAAATCGGTTTCAACGTTTATTGAGGGCTGGTCAGGTAGTCCGTGTTCTGCGTCGTACCACCTTATTGTGGGCGACAAATAATTTCCGTCGAACATCAGGCGAGGCATTTTACCCTGAAAGGCATTAAGCCACAGGTCGCCGTCTGTTGTTTCGGACATCGAGCGGACCTCATAGGAAATACCCGCAACCTGCCCAAGTATCTTCCATGTCCCGTTTTTGTTTTCGTAGGCAAGAAGTCCGTTGGCATTACTGGTGAAAAGTATCCCGGGATTTTTCTTATACTGATAAACAATAAACCCAAACTCTTCGCTGCTGAGTTTGTGCATCGTTTTATCCTCTATGGAATAAAAGTTGAACCTTGTTGCCGTAAGCAGCCGGTTGTTTACTTCCTTAAGTTGCATTACGGAATTATAGTCGATGTTGAGCCTCGTTACCTTATATAATTTTTCGTTGCCGAGCCATGCCGGATCGTCCTCCATCATAAAAAGGCCTTCCATAGTTCCTGCATAAAGGTTATCTTTAAAAACTATGCTGGTATTTATCAGGCCGGGAATTACTGTTTCTTCGGGGAACCAGCCAAGAGGATCTTCCATATCAATTTTTGCCAGGCCATTCTGGAGCGAAACCCAGAGGTCCCCGAAAACATCCTGGTATATCGCCGATGTATTTACGATCTTTAGTCCTGTAT
>CAZEWB010000282.1:0-5400 GCA_964515655.1 uncultured Bacteroidales bacterium | reverse complement strand
CAACTTTGACTCAGAACAAACAGAACCTGGTTCCATTGCCGCCACAGGAGGCAATGGAACCAGGTTCAGTTTGATCTCAGTAAAAAAAGCAAGTGTACCTTCGCTGCCTGCAAGAAGTTTGCAAAAATTAAAAGGACCGGGTCCGCCGAAAGGCTCAGAATCAAGAAGGAGATCAACAGCGTAACCGTTGTTCCGGCGTTTTATTTCAGGGTCGGGGTAATTTTTTGTAATTTCTTTCCGGTTGAGGTCGTTACTGAGCAATTCACGAATCTGCCTGTATAATTCGCCTTCCTTGTTCTGAAGGGCACATTTATTTTCAAACTCTGCCTTGTTTACTTCGCCGAAAACCACCTCGCTTCCGTCACTCAGTACAGCATGAATTTCGGGAGTATGGTCTCTTGTGCTTCCGTACAGGATTGAATGTGCGCCGCAGGAGTTGTTGCCAACCATACCTCCCAGCATGCACCTGCTGGATGTTGAAGTTTCGGGACCGAAAAAAAGTCCGTGTGATGCCAGTATCTTGTTCAGCTCATCAAGAACAACGCCGGGTTCGATCCTTACCCATTTTTCTGCATCATTTATTTCAATAACACGGGTTAAGTATTTCGAGACGTCAACCACAACACCTTTGCCGACAACCTGACCGGCCAGAGAAGTGCCTGCAGTTCTTGGAATAAGAGGAATATTGTGTTTTGCAGCAAGTTTTATCAGAACGACAACATCATTCTTTGTTTTAGGAAGGACAACAGCATCAGGTATTTCACGGTAAACCGATGCATCAGTGGAATACATCAGGCGGTGCGAATACGTGTCGTGGATTTCGCCACTGAATTCCTTTTGCAGGTCAGTTATAAAAGAATTCAGACTCATTGCAATGAAAGTTTGCCTTAGACAATGCGAAAAAGCCTGTCGGGCGACAGGCTTCGTTTGTATTATATGTCCTGATTCTTTTTTTCACAGGACGAAAATATTTTTTCTGACTTATTTAACAATGCTGATAAGTTCAACGTCAAAGATCAAAGTAGTGTAAGGAGGAATTGCGCCGGGAATACCCTGTTCGCCGTATGCAAGATACCAGGGAATATAAATTTTATAGTGAGCGCCTTTATTCATGAGGCATATACCTTCCTGCCAGCCTTTAATAACCGCGCCAAGTTCGAATTCGGCAGGTTTTTCGTTTTTGCGGGAATCTTCGAAAACTGTTCCGTCTGTCAATGTGCCTGTATAGTGAGCCTGAACCTTGTTCTGTACAGTTGCTTTAGGGCCTGTTCCTTCTTTAACGACTTCATACTGCAGACCTGAAGAAAGGGTTGTTACTTCTTTACGCTTTCCGTTTTCAGTAAGGAAATTTTCACCGTCAGTTTTATTTTTCAGATATTTCTGGTCATTCATCAGAGCAAGATAGCTCTGAACTATTTTGTCGGATTCTTCTGTGGTCAGCTGAGGAGCTCCGTCAATGGTAAGCATGTCGCGCATTGCCTGCAGAAATATATTAATGTCAGTTAAAGTATCCATGCTTTGCTTTTTCAGATCCGAACCGATCATTACACCAATTGCGTAACTGAGGCTGTCTTTTGTAGTAGCAAGGTTTACGGTTTTTTTCTGGTCATCGCATGAGTTAAACAATAACAAAGCGGATAACATCAGAACGGGAACAATTATTTTCATCGTGTTAAGGTTTAAAATTTGTGCGAAAGTAGTTGAATTTTTTAAAATAAAAACTGAAATTTACTTAATGATTCAAAAAAAGTCGTCAGTTATCAGTAGGCAGTAGGCAGTAAGCAGTAGGCAAAAGTGTCAACTGCCGACTGCCGACTGCCAACTGCCAACTGCCGACTGCCAACTGCCAACTGCCAACTGCCAACTGCCAACTGCCAACTGCCAACTGCCTACTGCCTACTGTCAACTGCCAACTGTCAATTGCCGACCGCCGACTATTTCTCCACCCCTTCGCTGTATTTCTTCTTTGCGACCTCCTTGCCCATTTCGTTGTAATAGAACCATTTTCCATCCATCAGACTATCCTTGTATTCACCTTTCATTTTTATCTGGCCGTTTTCGAAATAGAACAGCGCTTCGCCATCGGGGACACCGTTTTCGACAGGAATTTCGCATTTCTGTTTACCGTTTTTATACAGTTCGGTATATTTTCCGGTCACAATATTGCTGCTGAATTCAACAGATGCTTTTTCAGTTTTATCGGGCGTATCGAAATAGAAAGTGCAGACACCCTGAAGTAAGCCTGCTTCGAAACGTAAAAGTCCCATAAGGTTGCCCGAAGGGTAATACATACGCCATATTCCTTGTGGCTTGGATTCGCTCACACTGCCTTCGGCCCATACACTTTCATTGTCGTAATATATTTGTATGGGTCCCTCACTGGAAGGAATTATTGGCGCATTGAACATAAAGCCCAGCGTGTCGTACAATTCAAATTCAGTTTCTTCGGCTGCGCGTTCAATTTCGAGTATCTGCAGATTGCCGAAGATTTCAGGATCATGCTGCCACCTCATTTTAAAGTTGAAATTTCCATTTACCTGGTTCATAGATATCCCAATGTCGCAAAAACTAAGAAGCAGATCCTTGTTATCTTCAACACCTTTCTTGGATTCTGTATTACTGCTTTTGTAAAGATGCTTATAGAAAAGAGGTGTGTTTATGTAAACGAACACATTTGCATTTAAAGGACAGCTGCCTGAAATGACAGAAAACCCGCTGCTCTTGTCAAGAGTTCTTCCGGTCATGAAATCATCTATGCATTGCATAAGCGCTCCGGTTGAATTGCTGAAGACAACATAGTCGTCAATATATGTGAAATATGGTTTTTCAATTTTTTCGTAAAGATTTCCAAGGAAGAGTTTAAAGAATCCTTTTACCGACAGCATGTTTATCGGGAATCCCTTATAATCGTATTCTTTGAACTTAATTGGTGTTTTGCGCTTTATCTGTTTGCATAGGTGGTCGAGACCTGTTTTTGCCTTGTCGATATCGGGAGCATGGAAATATGCTACAACGTCTTCCTCGCGTGAGTTGGCATTGGGCGTGAGTTTTACCATTGATATCTCGTTGCCGATCCAGCCGAAGAAATCATCGTCGAGTTTAACGTTAAGATAGTTTTCGAGTTTTGTCAGGTCTTTTTCAACATCTGCAAATGCAGTGCTGTCGCCTGCTTTATATTGACTCTTAAGTTCGTCCATGAATTTGAAAAAGTCGTTGAAAGTAAGGTTAAGGTACAATGCTGCATTTTCTGAAACGACTTTGTGCGAACGTCCCTGACCGGGTTCTATCCGTGCAAGCGCCCTTATATAAGATGGTATGCTGTCGTAGATGCCAAGTGTGCCTGAAAAGTCAATGTACTCGTCAGAAAGGTCGATGTCTGTTGCGAGGAAAGAAGTTGATTCACCGAATGATGCTGCCATTTCGCTGCCTTCACTGAAGAAAACCCCCATGTAGTCGTTAAGTTTTTTATTCTGAACATAGAAACGGAACATGCTCCCTGATGAAAGGGTCTGGGATACCAGAGTGAATCTGGGGTTGGTCCACGATGACGGAATCCCTGACTGATCCAGCGCTTTCTCGACAAGTGATGATGTGAAACTTACAAGCAAAACGTTACCGTGAAAACATAAACTGAAAGTTTCTTTTGTTGTGACATCCGTAAGGTTGATAATTTCTTCACCTTTATATGTGTTGCGGGTAACACTGTAATCGAACATATTTGCTATATCTGCCATGAACGAAGCTTTTCCTGCATTGTCAACATTCACTACGTACAGAAAGTCGTAATCATTCTTTGATATCATATGGGCGCAGATCAATAACTGGCGACCGTTCAGCAGACTTTCAAGTATTGAGTTATCGCGGATGACAGAGTCCAACGAATTGAACATTTCGTTATATTCAGTAAAAACCTCGGTATTTTTCAGGTGATTCCATATTTTGCCTGTACTTAAAGCATTCCAACCCCGCGTGAGGTCGCTGGTCTCAATTACAAAAACAGTCTCTTCCGGAACTACCGAGAATAGTTCGTAATTTTTTTCTTTAGGGTAAAAGAAGTAATACCATACTCCGCCACCAATGATTGCAATGACGAGAAGAAATATCAGGAACTTTTTCATAAAAAAAACGAATTTAAAGTCCGAAAGTTAACGCTTTTTTTTAAGATTGACTTCGTAAATATTATTGTTTTATTTTTATAAACTTCTTTTGAAAATGATTGTTATCTGATTGAACAGAAACAAAATATATTCCATCGGGTAAATGACTTATATCAATTACGGATGTATTTTGTGCATTTTTTTGGAGCAATATTTTTCCAAAAATATCATTTATTCTAATAGTAAACATATTTAAATAATTAGTATTTGAAAATTTAATAACAATACGTTCATTTGCAGGATTTGGATAAATTTCTATTTCAAAAATATCTTCATCTTTAATGTGCGTAAGACTATCACAATAAGGTTGCCAGGGGTCTTTATAAATTAATGAATCATTAACCCTTAAACATAATAAAAAATCTGCAGAAAATCCACACTCCATTACTGCTATGCAAGCGGGGTAAAGTATTCCATGAATACTTCCTATGCCTTCAATCCATGCTTCATAAAGAGGGGCAAGATATTCAAAATAACACGGAAAATTTACATTAGTAAAATTATATCTTTTACGGAATGTTCCATCTTCCACATGTACCATATCTATAGAATCCAGCACATAAAAATAGCACTCATTATAATAAGCATGACCCGGTTCATCGTAAGGTAAATAAAAATATTTTATTGTATCCCCGATATTAATATTATTAAAGTTATATAATGTATCATATCCAATGCTATCAATGGTATAATCATAATAAACATAAACAATATACCTGTTTGTATCTTTTATAGCGCCATAATAATTAGCATAAACATTAAAGGTATCTGTGTTGTTTACGTACAATTTATGATACAAAACATTATTAATGATAGTATCTCCGTGTAAAAAATAATATAAAATAATAGAATTAGGATAGCAACTGCTATGTAAAACAGTTGACCAAATTGTATTATCAGATTGTGGGAACGGATAGTACGTTTGAACATATCCAATTTTATGGAAAAAAATAAAGCAAAGTACAATGATATATTTTTTCATTTTACTTATTTTTTAATGCTCTTATTTCTTTTTGCAGTTCTTCAATTCTTTTATTTTGTTCTTCTATTATTCTGTACAAATCAATAATATCCAGACTGAATTCCTCAACATTTTGGCAATACCAAAAATAATAATAAAATATGGATTAACCAAATGTTATACAGGCAAGTTATAAATAAACAATTTAGTGTAGTGACAACTATATATTGCAACATTAATTAACAAAAAAACAAAACACAACAACCAAACACACCCAACACA
>CAZEWB010000281.1:0-5405 GCA_964515655.1 uncultured Bacteroidales bacterium | reverse complement strand
TTTGAAATTAATTATTGATTTTTGTTTTTATTGCTCATTGAAAATTGAGCATTTGGCATTGATCATTAAAAAAATGGCAGTATGGTTTTTCTATAGTTCATTGCCCAATTTGGGTTTAATTTATTTTAAATTGTACCATTTCTCTTTCTTCGAGGTAATCCACCAGTTCTTTTTTGATATCGATAAGATAACTTCTTGAGTGAAGAACAATATTCATTCCTGACTCCGGTTCATACAATTTAAAGGCAAGCTGTATCTTTCCCTTACTGTCCTTGCAGAGATCCTCCAGTTCTGTTGTAAATATCTCGTCAGCTTTTCCGACAGGGATTGAAATGGTTATACGTTTTATCAGGTCTTTTCTCACATCGGCAAGTATCATTATATTCCTGAACCGGAACTCAAGTTCTGTTGAAGCTTCATTTCCGTAATTTCTGTTCTGCACATCTCCGACAATATACAGGCAAAGACCCTGCTGCATGTACTTGCTGAAATTAAGGAAGTTCTTTCCGAAAAGGACTAATGAATAGCTGTCGGTATAATCTTCCACCGAAAAACGCCCATAAGGATTTCCTTTTTTATCTATAAGCGTTTCGGACTTTGTTACAAATCCGGCCATCCTGATCTCCTTTCCCTTTAAGGCATTCAGATCACCCAGATCACTTATGGAGTAATTACAAAGATGGTTCATCTCGAATGTAAAAGGATCGAGCGGATGTGCGGATATATAAAGTCCGATAAGTTCGCGTTCCTTATTCAGTTCATAGATCTGCGACCACGGCTCCCTGTCGGGAATTACCGGCCGGACGATATCTTCATTAAGAGCATCACCGAAAAGCGACAACTGGTTTCTTTCCTTATCGGCATGGAACTTTGTTGCATATTTAATTAATGTATCAATTATAGCCGATTCGTTATTCCTTTCGGAGAAGAACTGGTAGCGTTTGACGTCTTTGAATCCGTCAAATCCACCGGAATATACAAGAGCTTCTATCGTTCGTTTATTAACAACAGTAATATTAATACGCTCCATAAAGTCGAAGATGCCTTTGTATTTTCCGTTCTTTTCCCGTTCTTCGATAATTGAAAGGGCGGCCATCTCACCCACATTCTTGATGGCAGAAAGCCCGAACCTGATAGTGTTATCTTTAAGAACCGTGAACTTATAATCACTTTCATTCACACTTGGACCCAGCACAGTAAGTTTCATCTGCCGGCATGTCTCCATCAGTTTTGTGATCTCCTTTATGTCGCTCAGGTTACGGCTGAGGTTGCAGGCCATGTACTCGGCAGGATAATGAGATTTAAGCCATGCTGTCTGGAAGGAAAGGTACGCGTAGCAGGTTGAATGCGATTTATTGAATGCATACTGGGCAAAATTCTCCCAGTCCTCCCATATTTTGCTGCAAACTTCTATGTCAAGACCATTTGCTTTACATCCCTCCAGGAATTTCGGTTTCATTTTATCGAGCGTTGACCTCTGCTTTTTTCCCATCGCTTTGCGCAAACCATCTGCATCGCCTTTCGAAAAGCCCGCAAGTTTCTGAGACAAAAGCATCACCTGTTCCTGATAAACAGTAACACCGTATGTTTCTTCCAGTATTTCCTTTTCTTCGGGAAGAACATACTGTATCTTTTCCCTGCCATGCTTGCGGTTAACGAACTTCGGAATATGCTGTAAGGGGCCCGGCCTGTACAGTGCATTCATTGCTATCAGGTCTTCGAACCTGTTAGGTTTTAATTCCTTCAGGTACCTTTTCATCCCCGGCGATTCAAACTGAAAAATAGCAGAAGTAAGGCCTTTGCTGTATAATTCGTAGGTTTTTTTATCGTTCAAAGGAAGTTGTTCCAGGTCGATCTTTTTACCATGAAGTTTTTCGATCATCTCAACACAGTCCTTATTTATCGAAAGTGTCCTCAATCCAAGGAAATCCATCTTCATCATGCCCACATCTTCAAGAAAGACACCTTCGTACTGGCAGACAAGAAGTTTGGATTCCTTGTTGGTGCATAGCGGGAGATAATTCACAAGATCATCAGGACCGATTATTACACCGCATGCGTGGATCCCGGTCTGGCGGATAGAGCCTTCGAGCACTTCGGCATATGCCAGAGTTTTTCTTGTGAGTTCATCTCCGTGCTCCTTAAGAGCTTTAAGTTCTGATGAGGCCGCATATGCTTTTGAAAGGTCTGTGATACCTTCGGGGATCATTTTCGTTATCCGGTTTGCATCGGCGATCTTCATATTCTCAACACGTGCGACGTCTTTAATAGCAGACTTTGCAGCCATTGTTCCGAAAGTAACAACGTTGGCAACCCTGTTGTACCCGTATTTATTAACGACCCATTCCAGCACTTTTTCCCTGCCGTCCTCGTCGAAGTCAATATCAATATCGGGCATGGAAATACGGTCGGGATTCAGGAAACGCTCGAACAGCAAGCCGTACTTAAGAGGATCCAATCGTGTAATTCCAAGGCAGTACGCAATAACAGCGCCGGCAGCCGAGCCTCGGCCGGGACCCACCCACACGCCCATTTCACGGGCCGATTTAATGATGTCCCATACAATAAGGAAATACCCGGGATAACCCATTCTTGAAACTGTTTGGAGTTCAAAGTCTATCCTATCCTTTAGTTCATCATTTATTTCGCCATATAACTCTTTTGCTCCTTCATAAGTAAGATGTCTGAGGTATGCATCTGCATTTTCGAATCCTTCGGGGATCACAAATTCGGGCATCACAGGTTTATGATTGATGTCGTACTCCTCTATTTTTCCGGCGACTTCGAGAGTATTTGCAAGCACTTCCGGATGGTCGTTGAACAGCGTCTGCATTTCTTCGAATGTCTTCAGGTATTCCTCCTTTGTATAACGCAGACGCGAAGGATCGGTCACCAGAGCATTGGTATTTAAACAGATCAGCCTGTCGTGAGCTTCGGCTTCTTCTTTTCTGAGGAAGTGAACGTCGTTGGTTGCAATGACCTTTACATTATGTTTTTTTGCAAGCTCAAAAAGAGCGATGTTCGATTTTTCCTGCTGGGGATATACGGTCTGGTCTGCGGTAGGGTCATTTGTGGGATGACGCATCACCTCAAGATAAAAATCTTCACCGAATTCACGCTTGAATTCAAGTATCGCTTCCTCCGCATGTTGCAGATCGCCCGAAAGTATTGCCCTGGGTATTTCCCCTGCAATGCATGCCGTTGAAACAATAATTCCCTCTTTGTTCTCAAACAAAAGTTGTTTATCTATGCGGGGTTTGCCGTAAAAACCTTCGGTCCATGCTACGGTAATTATTTTTAAAAGATTCTTATAACCCTTATAATTCTTTGCCAGAAGTATAAGATGGTCGCCGCTCCTGTCATCTTTTGCATCTTTATCCTTGTCGAAACGGCTGCGGCGGGCGACATAGGTCTCGCAGCCGATTATCGGTTTAATACCGGAGCCGGAAAATGTGGAGTGGAACTCTTTTACGCCATACAGATTGCCGTGATCTGTAATAGCAACGGAGGTCATGTTCAATTCCTTAAGACGTTCTATCAGTTTTTTGATATTGGTAGCTCCGTCAAGTATGGAGTATTGTGAATGAAGGTGAAGATGGACAAAATTGCTCATAATAAAGGTCTTACTTTTTCAGCATTGAATTTATAAAGTTATGTAATATCATGGCTTCTTTTATGCGGTGTTGAAAAAAAATAATAAGTCTATTGTGTTGCTTACGCCAGAGGTGTCGGAAGTCAGAAGTCGGGAGTCGGAAGTACTGTTTCCGTAATTCCAACTCCCGAATTCAACGTTAACCCTGCCGCTAACCCGTTTATAAAAAAACTTTTACAGTAACGCGTTTTTTCTTATTTTTACATAAAATAAAAGAATGAAAAAACAAATATTAACATTCCTAAATCTACTAATTATCTCAATAGTGGTGGGACAAACAAAAGTATACATCCCGGACGCAAATTTTAGAGATTTCCTCACTGTCACATACCCGACCTACATGGATGGTGATAGTCTTATATGTGACTCAGCTGCTCTAGAAACTGGATCATTACAATGTTTCAATAGGAGTATTGCGAATCTGGCTGGTATTGAATGTTTTATAAATTTAACATATTTGAACTGCGCTTCAAATCAGATGACATCTTTACCTGATATATCAGCGATGACTTCCTTACAAAAGCTAGATTGCGGTAATAATCAACTAACAACTTTGCCTGATCTTTCACCAAATATTGCTTTATCAATATTATATTGTTCTTCTAATCAATTAGAAACTTTACCCGACCTGTCTTCAAACACTGCGCTAAAAGTAATTTTTTGCCAATCTAATCAATTAGCCACACTGCCTGATTTATCTTCCAATACTGGCTTGGAGGAGCTATTAGCTAACTACAATCAATTGACCACACTGCCTGATTTATCTGCAAATACTGCATTACAGGAGATAACCGTTAATTACAACCAATTAATAAATCTGCCAGACTTATCAACAGATACCGCATTAACAGGTTTATATTGTCAATCAAATTATTTAACAGCCCTACCTGATTTATCTGCTAATACTTCATTAACTCGGTTAAACTGTTCATACAATCAATTAACATGTTTACCTGATTTATTTGCGAATACTAATTTACTAATACTTAATTGTCGTTCGAATCAATTAACATCACTTCCTGATTTATCTAACTGTATTTCGTTAGATGGTTTAGCTTGTGATCATAATAAATTAGATTATTCTGACGCAAGAGAATTAATAATAATAAATGATTTACCAAATCTTACCGGTTATACTTATACTCCTCAAGATCCATTTGGATTTTCAGATACATTAATTCTTTGTGAAGGTGATTCGATAATTTTATGTATAGCAAGTCAGGATTCTGCCTTAAGTTACCAGTGGTTTAAAAATGCCGTACCTATTACAGGTGAAACAGATACAATTCTAACAATTCCAAATGCCAACGGAGCTGATGCTGGAACTTATACATGTAAATCTTATGGCACTGCATTACTAATGCCTCCTATGACCTTTTGTCCGGGAATATTTGAATTTGTTTCAGAACCCTTTATAGTAGATATTAATAGTACTGTTGAAAAAGAAGAAGATTTTGAAATTATAATATATCCAAATCCAGCAAATAATATATTATTCGTCAACATTATTGATGTAATGACCGAACTTGAGATTATAAATGCACAGGGACAAAAATTAAGTACACATAGTTTGACTGAAAAAGTAAATAGTCTCGACATTTCTAATCTACCAAGCGGGGTTTATACTTTGAGAATAAAGACAGACAGAGGCATTGCAATAAGAAAACTGATTAAGCAATGACAGAACCACAGTGCATAACAGCTCCCTCCCCACCCCTTAATAATTTATTCACTTTTTTTCAGGCCAAATATC
>CAZEWB010000280.1:3497-5412 GCA_964515655.1 uncultured Bacteroidales bacterium | reverse complement strand
AGTCCAGGGTAATGCGGCTGACTCCTGTAGGAACATTTATTGTTCTAGAATCTAAAGTAGCGCCTGCAGAATTCTGTAAGGAAATCACTTTGTTTCCTGCAGCGCCGGTGTTATTGACTTCAACAGAAAGTATTGTCAGATCCTGGACTGCAGTAAAGATCAGATAACCGGCAGTAACACTTCC
This sequence comes from uncultured Bacteroidales bacterium, assembly GCA_964515655.1. Lineage (GTDB taxonomy): Bacteria > Bacteroidota > Bacteroidia > Bacteroidales > GWA2-32-17. The sequence goes on along the minus strand of CAZEWB010000280.1, from coordinate 5,228 downwards.
TCCTCCGTTCGTGCTTGATTGAGTATTACCAACGGTTTGTGCTGCTGCATCGCCTGACTGAACATAATATGTCGTAGTGCTTGATAAAACAGGAGTAGTATAAGAAGCTCCGGTAGCAATTGATGTTCCGCCTGTCGGTACATCAAACCATTCGAGTATACCTGTGCCCGATGCAGAAAGCGTTACAGATCCTGCGCCGCAGCTCGATGCACCGGTTGTTGTCGGAGGTGTGGGAACGGTGGTCAGAACGTTAACAGTATTGGAAGTAACAGACTGGTTCTGTGTGCAGGTTTCAGCAACAGTCAGTTCGCATGTTACAGCATCGCCGTCATTAAGTATTGATGAAAATGTGGGGGAATCTGTTCCGGCTGCAGCTCCGTTGACATACCACTGATACGAAGGAGTAGCGCCGCCATCTGTAACTGTAGAAGAGAAATTTATCGTACTTCCGTCGCATGCAGGCATTGGTGTAGTTGAAGTTACGGATATCTGAGGGTCAAGGGCAGTATTAACGGTCATTGTGATTGTGTTTGAAGTAACAGGATTAACAGTAACACATGTTGAACTTGAAGTAAGTTCGCAGGTTACCACATCATTGTCATTTAATGTTGTTGAAGTGAATGTATTTGAATTTGTACCGGCATCAACACCGTTAACCTGCCACTGGTAGGCTGGGGTAGTGCCACCGTTTACAATTGTTGATGTAAATGTAACCGATTCCCCGCTGCAAATATTTGTACCGGAAGGTGCAATTGTAATAGATGCAGCACCTGGTGTTTCCACTGTGGCAGTAGCCGGAGTCCTCGCACTGATGCATGATTCAAGTGGTTGTATTTCCCAGTCGAAAAAGTAGTAATAATAACCTGTTCCGGCACTGGTGTTTTTAATAGAAACGAGGTAGGGAATCGTATAAGGAAATGACAAACCGGCATTAAGGCGGAGAAGGCCACAGTTAGCAGGAGCCACCAGACGCAGATCAGTTCCTGTTGCTACATCGAGGTTCAGGGTGATGCGATTGATGCCTGTTGGAATGTTTACTGTCACTGATTGTAAGGTAGTGCCTGCTGAATTCTTTAACTCAATCAGACGGTCACCGGCAGTGGCTGTTGTGCAAACAACAGATACAAGTTTAAAGGGTGCATATGCATCAAAAATAAGCCATGCCTGTGCTGTATTGGTTGCGCCACCGGAAGTATATACGTGTCCTACATTCTGAGACGGACCATATGAAGTCACAGCGCTCTGGACATAATAAGTTGTGGTAGCAGAAATGCTGGGAGTAGTATAAGAAGTACCTGTGGCAATTGCTGTACCGCCAGTTATTACATCAAACCATTCCAGTATGGGATTACCTGTTGCAGTTAAATCAACTGTTCCTGTTCCGCAACGTGATGCACCGGTAGCAGTAGGAGCAACCGGCAGGGCAACAGTAATAAGATCGGTCTGAGTGTCTGTATCATTCCCATATGCATTTGTAGCAGTCAGTTCAACTGTGTATGTTCCATCTGCTGTGTATGTATGTATAGGATTCTGGTCGGTAGATGTTCCTCCGTCTCCGAAATCCCAATACCATGATGTTGCAGAAAGAGATTGATCGCTGAATTGAACAATCCCCGTACATGTAGTAGTTACATTAGAAACAAAATCTGCTGTCGGAGGAACAGTGGTTGAATAGCAACTTATCTCCGCAACTCAGCCTGCCTGACAACTCCCGGATCAGAAACAAATCTG
>CAZEWB010000280.1:775-3487 GCA_964515655.1 uncultured Bacteroidales bacterium | reverse complement strand
AACAACGCCACTTGTCCCAATTACTGTATAATCGGTACCGCAATATGTTCCTATTTGTGTTGCAGCAGTTGTTTCTCCATCGTATATTGTAATATAATCATAACAGCTAGCTCCGTTAGGTTCTAAACTTAACATGGAAAAATTCAGTCTAATGTACGCTCCGGGCGTCGAAGGATAAATTGTATGTGTTAAACTCAGATTATCGGTATAATCGCCATCTCCACCGGGATCTTTGAACAATCCGCTGCACCTGGTAGATGTCCCGTCAGACATTATCAAATCTGTTTCAGTTACTTCAATATATCCAGTCTTTGTTTCAGTGTCTGCTCCGTATGCATTTGTAGCTGTCAGTGTCACAGCATATGTGCCTGCCGTGTTATACACTATAGAAGGGTTCTGAGCAGTTGATGTTCCTGGTGTGCCGCCGTTAAAAGTCCATGCCCATGAAGTGGGGGAGTTGATAGAGAGATCGATAAAGTTTACTGAACCACTCACTGCCACTGTTGTTACATTTGCAACAAAATCAGCAACAGGAGGATTATTATTGGCAAGAACTGTTATATATGCTGTTTTTGTTTCAGTATCACTTCCGGCAGTATTTGTTGCTGTTAATGAAACAGTATAAGTACCGGGAGTGTTATATACTATTAACGGGTTCTGAGTCGAGGCAGAATTAGGAGTACCTCCTGTAAATGTCCATGCCCATGAAGTGGGTGTATTGGTTGATAGATCGGTAAACTGAACACTGTTACCGGTGTATACTGTCGTTGGTGTGCCTGAGAAGTCGGCAACAGGTGCAAGAACAGTTCCAACAATATTTACAGTTGCTATTTTGGGTTTACGAAATTGTTTTGTCACAACAATATCAGCAGTTCCCGTAGCAGTAAATGCCGGGAACGTAAGAGTAACAGATGTATTCGATCCTGAATATTCAGCATCAAGTAAAACCCCGCCTTGTGAGAGGGCAACATAGGAATGGGCTTCAGTGTTAACAACAAAAGTAGTTGCTCCTAAAGCAATATCACCATATGAAACTGTCAGCGCTGTGGGAATTGAAAGATATGCCATAATCGAAGGGTCGCCCAGATTGGTGTAGATTTCCCAATAATAAGTCTTCAAAGTAGATGTAGAACTCTCAACTGCAAGATTACCTGCATGTGTCATTTCCCTTGCAGTAACAAACCAGTCCGCATATGGTTCGCTGTGTGTGTGCCAGACGCGGTCGTATGCGCCAAGGTCAGTATTTGCATATGTGTGAAGCTGTGCATTAGCTGATGTGATTGCAAGAGTACTTACTCCGACACCCCAGTAAAAATCTTCGTCCCAGTACGAATAATTTGTACCTCCTATGTATTCAACAACACCCTTTTCTGCTGTATAAAGCATCTGTTCTCCGAAACAATCAGATGAAGCATAGGTAAACTGTGCCGAAAGACAGCAATTTGCCACCATTACAGGGTACATGTTGGCATTTGTAAGAGCAGAAATGTGAGATATCTGGAAAGTGGGATCAGCCCAGCCTGTCTGGTCGCAATGTGCTGTATAATTAACATACCCTGCCCCTGCACTTACTTTTGCACGTACATCGGCATCAGCAGAAGTACTGGCAGAACTCATTACCTGATATGGGTGGGTTGAAGTTCCATAAAGATACGCGTATACATTACTGTAACCGTTCCCTAAAGTAAAATAATTGTCAATACCATAATATATCTGTCCGTTCCCGTGTGAAGCAGCATAAGTGGCATCTACACCGGCAACCATAACGCATTTATCAAGAAATGCTTCGTTTGGCCAGGTATATTGTTCGTGCATCAGGGTTTTGCTGATAATTACCTGTAATTGAGAAGTATTATCTGCACTCCATCTGCCATAGTACATTTCAGGTATGTAATCTGAACCACCATCGAATGTAAAATAATACAGGTCGGTGGGATGTGAGCCGGTTGTACCAGTGTATGTCGGAACCTGAGCATTATCACCTACAAGTAAACAAAAAGTGGGTTTAGGACTTAGTGTATTGTACTGGTTCTGTATCCATGTTTTGATAGCTGTTGTTGTAGTACCTATTGTGGTCGTATTTCCAATTACTACATTAAAACCTTTCTTTATTTTCCAATCAATAAACGGTTGAAGTGTGGTCAGGTAAGTATTGGGAGTAACTATCAGATACGTTACCGGCCAGACAGTAATAGCATCTTTTGATGCTTCATCCTCGTAATTGATCATCTTTTTAAACTGACCCTGAAAATAAGGTGAGAAGTTCTCTTTTTTATTGGCTATGGTCTGAGCAATGTCAGAATTATTGAAAACTACCTCAAACTCAATATCTGAATATACCTGCAAAGTATTTTCAACAGGGTTGTAGCGGAAGGGGGAAACAATTACCTGTCCCATTCTTACGCCTCTCATTGTACTCAGTTCATTTACAACTACTAGTTGATCCTCATTAAAATTATCGGTCTGATAATAAGATGCATCATAATAATATTGAGGGTTATTATCGCTTTTTGAATGAGACGGCTGGGCAGGTGTCAGTTTATTTACAACCCCGTGGTCGTTAAGGTTTACGACCTTCTCGCTATACGAGATAATGTTGACCGAAAAGTCAGCTCCTACGGGGATCTCTATAAGTTCAGCCCTTACCGGAAGATGAGGCTTCCCGTAATCTTTATAATTATATATGTATCCCTCTGCAAAAATGTCTGTAAA
>CAZEWB010000280.1:0-765 GCA_964515655.1 uncultured Bacteroidales bacterium | reverse complement strand
TGTGTTGGGTGTGTTTGGTTGTGTTGTGGCTGGAGTATTTGCAGGATTACATTAAACGCAGACAGGCTGCTCCTGAGAACCAGACTCTGATAACTTTTTGATATAAGTTCCAGACTTGACCCCTTGTCGTTCTTTACCTGAATCGTTTTATGTCCCTGGGCAAAAATAAAGCTGGCGTAAAAGGTAATTGTGGTCAGCAATACAACTTTTGAAAGTACAGTTTTGATTTTCATAGCCGTGGTTTTAATATTGATAGGTTAAATTTTCTTTGAAATCCTGAAGCAGAACAATAAGAGTTTTGCCACTGCCAGGTTTTATAGATGTAAGATCAAACTGAAGATCCTGCACCATTTTTTTATCACATCCCTGCTTTCCCGGGGTGATTCTGACGTATAACTGAGCCTTCATCGGGTAACTTTTCAGATAGTTGCCGTTAAAAACAAGATCAACTACATCATCCTTACATCCTGTGTATGAAAGCGTCATATTTAACAGGTTGTTGTTGATAACTGCTTTCTTGATTTCGAACCCTTTGGCAGCATTTTCAGCGGAAAAATCGTTTATTACCCTTACAGGCGGAATGTCAGTTTTTTTTGTGTCCTTACCGAAAGATTCGGGGGATGAGTTGTTGTCTGTTGTTTTACAAGATGTTACGAGCAAAAGCATAAAAATGATGTTTCCTAATACAAGACGCTTCATAATTGAAAAAAGTTTCACTAAAGTTAAAAAAAAAATAAAAAAATAAAAAGTATTAAAACATTTTTC
>CAZEWB010000279.1:1224-5435 GCA_964515655.1 uncultured Bacteroidales bacterium | reverse complement strand
TGTGTTGGGTGTGTTTGGGGTTGTTTGGCAAAAGAAAAGGGGAAATAAAAAATCTTTCCTGGTTTCAATATTTAATATTTCCCCTTTTCTTTTGCTGACACTCTCAATCACTTTTCCTGAAAATTTCTCCAGCACATGTATTGTAAGCAATTCTACAGGCTCATGTTTAATACCATTAATTTCTTTAGTTAAAATCTGAGGCTGCCCCAGTTGAAATTCATATCCTTCTCTCCGCATTGTTTCAACAAGAATAGAAAGATGCAATATACCTCTTCCATAGACGAGAAGTTTATCAGGAGAATCTGTTTCTTCAATTCTTAAAGCAAGATTCTTTTCAATTTCCCTGTAAAGCCTTTCACGAACATGCCGTGATGTTACATATATTCCTTCTTTACCGGCAAACGGGGAAGTATTGATTGTAAAAATCATACTCATTGTCGGTTCATCTATCGATATAGGAATTAATCCTTCAGCGTTTTCCGCGTCAGTTATTGTGTCTCCGATATCAAAGTTATCAGGGCCGAATACTGCGCATATTTCACCGGCTTCAATTTCATGTTTTACTTTTTCCTTGCCAAGCCCTTCAAAAACATATAATTCCTTAACAACTGATTTATATGATGTGCCATCACCTTTAACCAGAGCTATAGGCATGCCGGCTTTAATACTTCCTCTGCTGATTCTGCCGACAGCAATTCTGCCTATATATGAAGAATAATCCAATGATGTGATTTGCATTTGCAAAGTACCCGGCTTGCTTTTATATGGTTTTATATGTTCAATGATAGTATCAAGCAGATAACTAACATCTTTAGTTGGTTTTTCCCAGTCGTCAGACATCCATCCTTGTTTTGACGAACCATATATTGTCGGAAAATTTAACTGATCTTCATTTGCATCGAGGCTGTACATGAGATCAAAAACAGCTTCATATACCAGATCGGGAGAGCAATTTGGTTTATCCACTTTGTTTATTACAACTATTGGTTTTAAGTTAAGCGCAAGCGCTTTTTGCAAAACAAACCTTGTTTGCGGCATAGGCCCTTCAAAAGCATCAACAAGCAGTAATACGCCGTCAGCCATATTTAAAACTCTTTCCACCTCTCCTCCGAAATCTGAATGGCCCGGTGTGTCAATTATATTTATTTTAACTCCTTTGTATCTGACTGAAACATTTTTTGATAAAATAGTAATTCCTCTTTCACGTTCAAGGTCATTTGAATCAAGCAATAATTCTCTTACTTCCTGATTTTCCCTGAATAATTTCACCTGCGCCAGTATCCTGTCAACCATCGTTGTTTTTCCATGATCTACGTGTGCAATTATTGCAATATTTCTTATCTCATCCATTGTCATCCTTTTTTTATACTCCGCAAATACAGCAGAGTCCACACATTTAATTATTCAACAAAGGTAGTAAATATCCAACACCACAGTTTGTTTTTAACAATCTCTTATCAGAATCAGCCCTTTTTGATTTATAACTGATGATGTTTTTTGGTTTAAACACAAAGTAAATAAGTATCAGGTCTTATTTTCCTATAGCCTTTTTCTTTTTATCAGCATTTACTTGTTTATTTCTGCCTTTATTTTTAATTTTGAATATAATTCAAACAACCTATAGATTATTAAAAATAAACCTGATGAAAAAAAATTTGTTATTAATTTTACTGCTGTTTGTTCTTACTATCGGAAAAGCTGCTTATTTTGAAAGGCTTCCATATAAAATCACACAGCCTGACGGAAAAACAATTAACTGTTTCGTTTCCGGCGATGAATATTTTAACTGGATTCATGATGAGAACGGATATACAATTATTCAGGCTCCCGATGGTTATTTCTATTATGCTGAAGGCAATGGAAAAACAGTAGTACCCACAAAATATTTAGTTAACAGTGTTGATCCTGCAAGTGTCGATTTAAAAAAATGGACGAAAATTTCAAAAGAGGAGTATAAGCTACGTAAGGACAAAATGTTTGACTATACTAAATTAACCAAAGACGGGCCAAGCAATGCGCCTCATACCGGAACTCTTAATAATATAGTTGTTTACATCCGATTTTCAGATGATGCTGAATTCACAACAACACGACAGGTATATGATGATAAATTCAATCCTACAACAGGCAATGCACTTAAATCATATTTCAAAGAAGTTTCATACAACAACCTGACCATTAGCAGTACTCATTATCCGGCTTGTGCTTTAAATACAAATTTATCATATCAGGATTCTCATTCCCGCAATTATTTTGAGCCATATAATGCAACTACAAACCCTTCAGGTTATAATGGCGAAAGTGAACGAACAAGCAGAGAGCATACTTTACTTACGAATGCAATAACTTGGATAAACGCAAATTCACCTGTTTCTCCTTCATTAAATATAGATGGCGATGGTGATGACAATGTGGATAATGTTTGTTTTATTGTCAAAGGTAACTGCGGAGGGTGGGCTGAATTATTATGGGCTCACAGATGGGCTCTGTATTCCAACGATGTTTATATTAACGGAAAAAGAGTTTATGATTATACTTTTCAGCCGGAAAATCAGGTAGATGTTCAGACACTTTGCCATGAAATGTTTCATGCTCTGGGGTCTCCGGATTTGTATCATTATGATGACGGTGGATTAAATATTTCTCCTGTCGGTTATTGGGATTTAATGGAATATGGAAGAGGGCACATGCTGGCATATATGAAATGGAAATATACCGATAATACATGGATAACCTCTATACCTGAAATCACAACTTCCGGCACCTATACTTTAAATCCCATAACTTCTGCAACAGGCAATTGCTATAAGATAGCTTCGCCTAATTCTACTGATGAATACTTTATGGTAGAATACAGATATAAAACAGGAACATTTGAATCAAATATTCCGGGTTCAGGATTAATTGTTTACAGAATAGATACAGAAGAAGAAGGTAATGCATACGGACCTCCCGATGAAGTATATGTTTACAGACCTGATGGAACTACAACAGAAAATGGTACTCCAAACAGTGCTTATTTTTCATCTCAATCCGGCAGGACATCTATAAATGATGCGACAAATCCAAGTAGTTTCCTTCAGGACGGCAGCGAAGGAGGATTAAACATATATAATGTAACATCAGCTGGTTCAACTATATCTTTTGATGTTTCTTTTGCAACAATGACTTATGTCTCAAGCACTACAACGCAAAACAATGTTACTGCAGTTGCACCCGGCACCTATAATGCAGAGGTTATAGGCTTAAGAGTTGTTACCACCGGAGCTTCTTCTCCTTTAAGTGTTACACAGCTTACAATGTCAATGGACGGCACTACCGATATTAACGACGTCAGTGATATTAAAATTTATTATACAGGAACAAGTTCTACTTTTGCAGCAACCAATCAGTTTGGCTCGACAACTTCACCGGCTTCAGGCACAATTACAATAAACGGCACAAGGCAACTTGCTACCGGAACAAATTATTTCTGGATTACTTATAATATAAAACCAACTGCCACAATAGATAATTTAATTGATGCTAACGGATTAACAGTGACTGTAGGAGGTTCTGCAAAAACTCCGTCTGTTACAAATCCCGGAGGTGGAAGGATCATTTCATCAGCAGGCTATTGCATTGCAGGCTCTACAAATGACTATGAATATATTTCAAATGTTGCAATCGGCGCAATAGATCAGGCATCAGCCTTAGAAACAGGAGGATATGAAGATTATACTTCGCAGGTTACAGACATTCAGATAGGCGTGGAAGAGACCATCATTGTTGACATCACACAAGCATACACTACTGATGAGTTGTTAATCTGGGTTGACTGGAATAATGATAATGACTTTGATGACAGCGGCGAAGATGTATATTCTTCCGGTTCTTTAGGGCTTGATACATATACCGCTGATTTTGCACCTCCTGTCGGAACAGCAGTTGGCACAAAAAGAATGAGGATAAGATTAAATGATACAGAAACCGGTCCAAACAATACGCCTTGTGGTGATGCGAATTATGGAGAGGTGGAAGACTATTCTATTAATGTTACAGCGGCTTCAAATATGACTTACGTCTCAAGCACTACAACGCAAAACAATGTTACTGCAGTTGCACCCGGCACCAATAATGCAGAGGTTATAGGCTTAATAGTTGTTACCACCGGAGTTTCTTCTCCTTTAAGTGTTACACAGCTTACAATGTCAATGGACGGCACTACCGAT
>CAZEWB010000279.1:0-1124 GCA_964515655.1 uncultured Bacteroidales bacterium | reverse complement strand
GTCGGAACAGCAGTTGGCACAAAAAGAATGAGGATAAGATTAAATGATACAGAAAGCGGTTCAAACAGCACGCCTTGTGGTGACGGGAACTGGGGTGAAGTAGAAGATTATTCTGTAAATGTCATTTCTGCTTCTTCTGATTCTGCATGCGGACAGGAAGAATTTACAAACGGAATAACAGCACCTTCGGGATGGTCATTTACCAACATCGAAGAAACTTACACTTCTGCGGGTAATTATGGCAATTCATCTCCATCATTAAAGTTCAATGCAACAGATGATGCAGTAGTAACAGCCATTGTAAATAATCCTTCACAACTATCTTTCTGGATAAAAGGCGTTAATACAGATGATCTTTCTGAATTACTGGTTGAAGGATATGACGACCCCTCATGGGAAACCGTTGATAATATCATACCTCTCCCGACATCAGGGACAACAAAAACATACAACAGTGTAAGTGCCTATACCAAGTTCAGGTTTACTTACACAAAAAGTGTAGGGAACATGGCATTTGACGATGTAGATATAACCTGTGACGGCATTGTGGATATTAATGCACATAATGAAAACACTGCGATATCAGTTTATCCGAATCCTAATAACGGAAAGTTCAATATAATGATAACCAATATTTCGGGAAGTATAAACATGTCTGTATTGGACATACAGGGACAATTAATTTACAGTGAAGAATTCGATAACTATCAGATAAATTCTTCAGGCACGTATAACAAAGAGATTGATTTGTCAGGCAATTCAAAAGGAATTTATTTTGTAAAATTCTCAAACAACCATATTATAAAGGTAGAGAAACTGTTTATTAATTAATTTTTGACAAAATACTGCAACTGACATTTGATTATTTTGATTTTTTCTTTTCCTTGCACCATAAGGAAAACATGTAATTAAATTCACGCTCACCCCATTTTAAATGGCAATTCGGCAACAGATAGCTTCAAAATCCCTAATTTTTTGCGATTTTCCGTAAATTTTTTAAAAAAATATTTGTTGTTTATCAGAATTATCGTATCTTTGCAGAGCTTTTTTTTTGAAAAGCATTGTTAATTAACGAATTTATTAACCTTAAAAAATAAAAAACATGAACAAAGCACAATTAGTAG
>CAZEWB010000278.1:0-5460 GCA_964515655.1 uncultured Bacteroidales bacterium | reverse complement strand
CATGTCTTTTACTTTCAAAAATACTGCCTGTCAACGTCAAAATGTGTCGCTGTGGTAAAATTGTGCATAATCAAAAATGTTTTATCCTGCTTTCAGTAAAAAATCAAGCGCAGCAAATATCAATTGTATATCGCGAAGCAAATATCAATCGTATATCGCGAAGCAAATCTCTATTGTATATCTCTTACTTTTTAATGGAATTTAGTGTTTTAGTGCTTTCGTGGCGAATGCAACTTATTTCCTGAACAAATGCTTTATCCTGTAATCCAAAAATATCCTTCCCTTTTCTGTTTCCTTTATCGTGTTCTGTACCTGCTGCTGCGCATCGTACTGGTAAATACCGGCGAAGTTGTTCTCATCGAGTACTGCCATTAATTGAAAGGTAAATGGATTGTAAACAAAAGTCTTCATATTGGCATTATAGGGATGTACTCTGAAGTCGTCGAGGTAAACAGCATCCTGTGAGGTATTCTGGAAAACAAAGTCGAGGTTTGCGCATTGCCTTCCGGAAAGGTAGAATGAGCAGGTGAATTGTCGCCAACCTTCAATAATCGGTGAAATGTATTCGATGTTATAAATCAACGGAGAGTTATCGAACAATATACCGAAACTCAGCCCCGATAGCGCTGTGTCTTCTTTAAGATACCAGAAACTGATCAGGTATTTCTTTTCAGGTGTAGGAGCAAAAACATCGCTGCAGTGGACCGGCTGGACATTAAATGGCGGCGGGCTGCTGACAATAGTTATAGTATCGGAAACAGGGAGTTTTACAACACTGCGTTTTATGACAATAGTATCTCTGGGAATTTTCAGCGAATATAACCCTGTGTGAGCTTTTTCAAGAGTAATAAGATAAGGCCTGTCCTGTACCAGCCTGAAATGCTCGGTGTATTGCGGTAGAACTGAGTGCTGCCAGGGTTGTGATGTATTAATTGAATAGAAAGGAAAATAATCCTCTAAGCCATCACATCCGGCCTCATTACTGCGGGCATTAACAGTAACTGACTCCTGAAGATATCCTTTGTGTGAATATGTGGCGGTGTTGAAGAGATTAATGATATTTCTGTTTTCAACAGGGTTACCATTCATATCCGAGTAGGTTGTTTTTTCAGTCAGCATCCATAGGGCTTTGTTATTATTCCATCCAATGCCGTATTCCCAGAACGGAGTGTATGTTTTGTATTGTCCCTGAACCGACAACTGAACGGGATCGCTTGTGTTTACCGGGTTGCGTGAAGCCGGATATACATATTTTTCATTAGCGAACCATGCGTTCCGGAGTTTATAAACGAAGGGATTCAATGACTGCTGAAAAGTGAAACTCAATGCAGAGCTACCTGGTACTGTGAAATTAAATGTTCCGACCGGCGAAGATGCAGTATCTGTATAAACTTCCAACTGTACTTCCTGATTTTCGCAAAGATTCTGAACGTACACTCCCCATCTGTCCTGCAGCGGCCAGTAAAAAAATAACTGCGGGCTGTCAGGCGGAAAAAGTGTGATGATCCCGTTGCAGGTGCATGATCTTTTTATCGTATAAGGAATGTAAACCGGTTCGGTTGATTTCGACAGACTGTAGAACACAATACTGTCGGAAATGATCTCGGAAGCACAGCCGCATTCTGCACATCTGTATGAATAGTAGTCATTGTATATTGTTGCTTCGGCTGCCAGTATATCATTTGCAGCAGAGAAAGGACTGAGGGAATTATTGGACAGATCGGGGAGTTTTTTCGATGAAATCGAATGAGTCACCGGGTCCAGATAATTCTTTTTGCCCGATTCCCATAAATAAACCCTGACTTTCGAAAGTAATGGGATAACCTGACCACTCTGATCGATCAGATATTTGGATCCGTTCAGTTTCATTATCCAGGCAAATATCGGAACAGGTAAAAGTATCAGTAATTTATCACCATCGTATAGGGTTACAGGTGTTCCCGAAGTAACTCGTCCCTGCTGATTAGTTGACAGAACAAAAATATGCCCTGTATATCCTGAAGCGGATCCCATTTGCGGATATGTATAATATGCCGGCAGGTCGTAACGGTATGATTTTTTGTCCCATGAGTTTACAACTGAAGTAACAAGCGGTTTCCCGGTTACGGGGTCAAAGTAAATATTGCAGGCATTAAGATTTGCACCCCGGTCTTCAACTTCCTGCCTTACCAGGTTTGCCTGCTGATACCATACCGAAGTGACCGTAGAAGATCGGAAGATCACTTCAGAATAATTATAAGAACCGAGAGCGGAAAGCATGAATAATGGGACTGGAGTTATAGCTGTGTTTGAGTTCAGCATGAGTTCCTTCCCATTTGTTATGGAGGACTCTTCTCTGAAATCTGCAACAATGTCATTTTCCAGTCCTTTATATCCGCCGGATACAGTATTACTGCTGTTGTAGAATTTTGCCTTTCCGTTTTTTGAATAGTAGTTTTTGATTCTCTTCAGCAGCCTGTTATATCCGTCATAATATTCAACTATTTTTTCCCTGCCGTTCATATCATTTGTAACAACATTGAATCCCTGTGATACCACAGTGTGTTTTTTCTCGATGTTTACAAATATTACATTTAATTCAAGCGTTGGCGTCTTTTCTATTAAAGATGAAGGTGTAACTATTGTGGGATGATCTTTTGTAGTATAAAAGTTATTGATGATATATCCGTTAGTGATATTATTCTGGCCTTTTGTTATTTCAATAACTCTTGAGTATCCGACTGACGGCGAAGGGAAAGCTGATTCACACAGTGGGTACAGACCCATATAATCAATGTGAGGGACAAGGTTCCTTGCCCAGTTCGAAAGGGAATGTGATTGCGTCTGGTAATTATATGTGTAAGGTATGTGCAGAGGTATTTCGTCAGCCCCTATCTGTGGTTCGTACGAAGCAACTCCTGAACATGAGCCGTTTCCGTTCTGATAAATGTATTCTTTGATAATCGAAGAGCCTGCTTCACCGGGAGACATTGCATTCCATGAGTTATCGTAAATGACACGTTTAACCCGGCTTCCGCCACCGTTTTTTGGCGAACGCGAAATCAAACGGATAAAACTTTTTTCCGGATCAATGTTTTTCCCTATCCCTTTGTCGAAAAGCGCTTTTTGAGGACCCTTAAGAGTAGTAATGATATTATTAAGAATACTGTTGTTAATAAAAACTTCCTGTATAAACATTTCAGCAAATTGCAGTGGACTATCAAGAGTGCTGTTCATGTCAGGATGCCCGTTAGTCAGACGTGGTGTGTTTATCATCCCGAAATGTATGGCAGCTTTGGTTATCGGGTTAACTTTTTTTGAACTGCTGTTTTTTCCTATAGGAACACCTTTGATCTTTATCCGGCCATAATATTTATTGTTCATTTGTAATAATTCGTAATTTTCAATTTCAGCAAAACCAAATATTGCCTCCTTTTGCTGCTCATTGGGACTTATGTTTGTATAAACTTTAAAATACAGGTTTTGATTTAAATCGACACTGAAATATTTTTTGAATTCCTGCTGTGCTATATTCCACGGGAGGTTCGCCGGAATGTCGGTTTCAAAAAATAAATAGTTATCCAGATCCAGAGAATCATTATGAAGGTTAAATGAACATACTCCCGTGTCATTTGATACGCCTGCGATCTGAAACATTTGCATTGCCGGTTTGTTCTGAACATAACAATAACTGTTTGTTTCGTATTCAACAGATATCCTGCCACCTGACGGAAGATATATCCGGTTTAAGCGCCAAGCGCCTGCATAGGCTGTATCTGAAATTGTAGTGTATGGAAATTCAATTTTATTTGTACCATTCGGCGATGTGTTGTCATAATTTCCCCACCTGTCAACCGACATGGGATCATAGTCCGGATTGACACTGCTGTAGTCGAATTTATATGAATGTCGAAAACCCATCGCAGAATTGTAATCAGTAATAATAACATCCGTAAGCGTTAGTTTGCCTTCATCAGGATTTTCCTGATTGTAAACACCCACACACAGTTTATACTGATAACGGAAATTAATTATTTTATCCGGTATTGGTGCTAATCCCTGCTCAAGCGCCTGATAATAATTATGAATATTGTATACCTTGATACAATCCAGCTTATACATCGATCTGGGACCTATACCGCCATGTTCGCTTTTGGCTTCCTTTGAGTCCCTCCTGTTGCTTGTGTAGAACACTGCCATTTCGTATTTAGACCGCACAGTATCAATATACCAGACATCTTTTTCACCATAAGAATATGACGCTATGTCATCGCTTGTTTCATGATATAAACTATGTATGTTGGGGTTGTAGGAAGCAAAGAATTCACTTTTGGTATAAGGAGTTCTCCATTTATAACGTTCAATTTTTTTTGAATATGAAAACAGAACATAGTCGCCCGGATCGTCAGGAGTGGGGCCGTCGCCGGTTAGATCGCTGTATTCCGCTGTATACATGTCAGTGAGCATATATGCGTAAGCATAAGCAGGTATTGTTTTAGAAGAGTAAAAATTCGTCAGGCCGTTAGGATTATTTAAACTGGCATCTGCCGGTGTATATTCTATTAACAATGAATTATTATTATTCGGTCCTTCCACATTAAAAGCAACGTCTTTCTGCAGATAATTCATTGCAGGGCAACCGAAGATGAAAACATTTCCGCCATTGTCCTTTAATTTATATGCAGAAATATGATATGGTTTTTGCGCTGAAGATTCATATTTTCTGTAAAGATTATTGTATAAAGTATGATGAGTAAATATTTCTTTTGTGACAGGTTGAAAAACAATTGCCTCCCTGACAGTGGTAATATTATTGTATTTCCCGGTAAAAACATTGCTGTTCAGCGCCAGGATATAACTGAAGTCGCTTCCGATTATATCAAAAGGTTGTGCCTGTGGGTTAAATGCAGTAACGGGACTTCTGGATGATGAACTCATGCTCCTGAAATAAATATTTCTGAATGGTGTTGAAGAAGCAAACTGGTTATTATTTGCAGACGCCATTGCAGAACCATAAGCGGAATTATTTACTGTCCAAATATTCGACTGGTTCGTCGTGCCGTTAAGCGAGAGGTTGCCGCCGAAATCAGTAGCGCTGCCACCTCCGAATTCAATACCGAAGTCAACATTTACCTGCTCGGAGTTATTAAAAATTGTTGGAGAGGAAACAACGGGCATATTGTTCATATATGGCCTGAAGTTTTCGTTAATAAAAGGAGTGGTTACCGAAAGGATGTCGGCCTGCAGGAAAGTCTGCGGCAGGTATGGATTCCCCGGCATATATGTATTATCCTTTTCTCTCGAGAAATCCAGAAGTCCACCTTCTGAGCCTGTTTTTC
This sequence comes from uncultured Bacteroidales bacterium, assembly GCA_964515655.1. Classification (GTDB taxonomy): domain Bacteria; phylum Bacteroidota; class Bacteroidia; order Bacteroidales; family GWA2-32-17. The sequence goes on along the minus strand of CAZEWB010000278.1, from coordinate 142 downwards.
CGTACATATACAAAAAACCGAATGCCTTTGATGAATCATTTTTAAGCATAAGTTTATGAGTTAAGTATGTGACGACGATGCATATTCAGAGATCAGCAAATATTACAGTAGCGCCGATTTTTGGTGTAAATGAAAAAGAATA